>DNLQ01000208.1:0-2500 GCA_003488415.1 Ruminococcus sp.
TCGTTCTTTTTTTTAGTGTTTTATGCCGATGTGGCTCAATTGGAAGAGCAGCTGATTTGTAATCAGCAGGTCGGGGGTTCGAGTCCGTCCACCAGCTCCAATTTCTGCCCTGAGGCAGGTAAATATGGGAGAGTTCCCGAGTGGCCAAAGGGGGCAGACTGTAAATCTGTTGCTTTTCAGCTTCGGTGGTCCGAATCCACCCTCTCCCACCAGCAAAAGCCCACGCAATGCGTGGGCTTTTCGATTGTTTTCCCCTGCCAACATTTTTTGTTCCGACAGGGCTGTGACTGTATTGACAACCCTTTTCAGCTATGGTATAATGTTTGTATCAAATGTTCCGGAGGGTTGACCATGAATATCAGAAACTTAACTAACGATAATCGCAGCTTCGTCACTACTATGGGCAATTTCAGCGTTCTTGAATACCTTGCCGATAAGAGTGTCTCACCTTTCTCCGCCCAGAGCGAGTTCTTTATGAGCAAGATGGGAGTGCGCCGCAGACAGCTCGTTGTCAATATGGACGGCAGCAATACAGTTATCACTCAGGCAGGCGCTATGCAGTGGACTGCCGGAAATGTGGAGGCTGCCACAAACGTCAAGGGCGTCGGCGACCTTATGGGCAAGATGTTCAAGGGTGCTGTTACCAAGGAGTCAGCTATCAAGCCTGAGTACAAGGGAAAAGGTGTGCTTACCCTGGAGCCTACATATAAGTACATCATCCTCCAGGATGTGGCTTCATGGGGTGCCGGTCTTGTGGTGGAGGACGGTATGTTCCTCGCCTGCGACGGTACTGTTGAACAAAGCGTTATTTCAAGAAAGAATATATCTTCCGCTGTCCTCGGCGGTGAGGGGCTCTTCAACCTCAGCCTCAAAGGTCACGGCATTGCCGCACTTGAGAGCGTAGTCCCCTACAGCGAGCTTATTGAGGTGGAGCTGAGCGGCGATACCCTCAAGATAGACGGCAGCCTTGCTGTATGCTGGTCAGCAGGTCTGGATTTCACTGTAGAGAAGTCCACAAGATCTCTTATAGGTTCTGCCGTAAGCGGCGAGGGATTCGTGAATGTTTACAGAGGTACAGGCAAGGTGCTGATGAGCCCTGTTGCTTCGACCTCTCCCCTGATGTCCGCTGTGAACTCTGTTCCGGCTAAACCCTGAGCAGCGCTCGGGTAGCACATATATATAATTATATAATGGAGGTATAGGTTATGTTATGGACAAGAATGATCAAGAACAGTGCGAAGATACTTTTCTGTGTAGTTATCGGACTCTCAGTTTTAAGTACTCTTATCAGTATGTTCCGTTACCACAGCAGCTTCTTATCTGAGATCATCAGCCTTTCAAGAAGCATCATCTCTTACGGATTTACTATCGCAAGCCTTCTTATCATGTGCGAGATCTCTGAAAATGTCTACGACATCAAGAACGGCAATAAGGACTCTGCTCCCGCTGCAGCTGCTAAGCCTGCTGCTACTGCTCCTGCCGCAGCAGAAACTCCTGCTGACAGCGAGTGATCGCAGTACTGATGTAAAAGCATTTATAAAAAAGTACCTTGCTTTTCCGGCAAGGGCTTTTTTATGCCTGGAAAAAAAGAGGATATGCACGGAAATCCTGCGGAATTGTGCAGAAAAGTATAGGAGGTTACCACTGACCTTACCGCTGTACGCACCGTCAGGGACGCTGTGACCGGGGTATACATATGCAGCTCCGCAGCATCCTCAGAAATGCCACGGTTAAGAAAATAAAGATACATCAACTGTAACGTGAGGTGATACAATGACTGTTTGCAGAATGGACGACGCCGATAATATCTCCGGTCAACTCCTGAGCCGCAAGCCCGGAGCATTCGTGAAAGGGATCGTTCTGACTGCGGTACTCTTCTTCATAGCTCTTATAGTGTCCGGCTTCGCCGCAATGGAGGAAAGCACCGGTATGAAGCTGGCTGCTGCCGGTCTATGGATACTCTTTGTTCTGAGCTTCGTGAATATCTACCTCTCCCAGAAGAGGGCTGACCGCTACTTCACGGCTTATGTGTTCAACGATGACATAAATTCCGCTGTTGTAGCAGAGGACATCCTCAGAGCCTGCACCAACCAGACTCTTTTCGGCGCAGAGTACAGCGTCACTTTCGGCAGAGAACATAACAACTGGGGCAGGATAGCCTCTAATATGAAGTATATCGACACTTCTTCAAAGGTGGACGAATTTCTCGCCCGCCGGGACGTTATAAACTACTGCGGAAGTGTCATTGAGGAAGTACACGGCATCAGCGAAACAGGAAAAGAGTACCGGGTGAAGGCACGGCTGCGCCGTCTGGACACCAGGCACTTTATTATAAATAACTACACGGGAACGCTCCGCATACCCAAAAACTTCTATAATGCGACTGCGCTCATTGACAGGCTGGAAATGATGAGATGATCTGCTGAAGGCAGACAAAACAGGAGGATAATTATGATTAGAGAAGATTTAAGAAACATCGCCATTATCGCCCACGTTGACC
>DNLQ01000208.1:2639-8534 GCA_003488415.1 Ruminococcus sp.
GACCTGGAGCGTGAGAGGGGTATCACGATCCTGGCAAAGAATACTTCCGTTATGTATAACGGTACAAAGATCAATATTATCGACACTCCCGGTCACGCCGACTTCGGCGGCGAGGTGGAGAGAGTACTGGAAATGGTGGACGGCGTTCTCCTGCTGGTTGACGCTGCCGAAGGCCCTATGCCCCAGACTCGTTTCGTTCTCTCCAAGGCTCTCGAAATGGGACACAAGATAATCATCGTTGTAAACAAGATCGACCGCCCCGATGCCCGTCTTGACGAGATCGGCGACGAGGTGCTGGAGCTTCTCCTTGACCTGGACGCAAGCGAGGAACAGCTTGAAAGTCCCCTGCTGTTCTGCTCAGGCAGAAGCGGTACTGCTTCACTCAGCCAGTACGAGCCCGGTACAGACCTGAAGCCCCTGTTCGATACTATCATCGACTACATCGAGCCTCCCAAGGGCGACGAGACTCAGCCCCTCCAGATGCTTATCTCCTCCATCGACTATAACGAATACGTGGGACGCATCGGCATCGGACGTATCGTAAGAGGCGGGATCAAGGTAAATCAGCAGGTGACTGTCTGTGACTACACCGGAAGCAAGAAGAACTACAACGCCAAGATAGTAAGCCTTCTCCAGATACAGGGACTCAACCGTGTGCCTGTACAGGAGGCTCAGGTGGGCGACATAGTGTGGATATCAGGTATAGAGAATATCACTATCGGCGATACTATATGCGCTACCGATGCTCCCGAGGCTCTCCCCTTCGTGAAAATAAGCGAGCCTACAGTGGAAATGACCTTCTCAGTAAATGACAGTCCCTTCGCAGGCAAGGAGGGTAAGTTCGTTACCTCCCGTCAGCTCCGTGAAAGACTCTTCCGTGAGCTGCTCAAGGACGTTTCACTCCGTGTGGAGGAAACAGAGTCCACCGACGCTTTCCGTGTTGCAGGACGAGGTGAGATGCACCTGTCCATCCTTATCGAGAATATGCGCCGTGAGGGATATGAGCTGGCTGTATCAACTCCCCGTGTACTCTACAAGGAGGGCGAGGACGGCAGAAAGCTGGAGCCTATCGAGCGCCTTGTCATCGACGTTCCCGAGGACTGCGTAGGCTCCGTAATGGAGAAAATGGGCTCACGTAAGGGCGAGCTGGTCTCCATGCACCCCCAGGGCAGCCGTATGCGTATCGAGTTCCTCGTTCCTTCAAGAGGTCTCTTCGGCTACAAGAGCGAGTTCCTTACCGATACAAGAGGCGAGGGCATCATGAGCCATGTATTCAACGGCTACGAGCCATACAAGGGCGACATCGACCGCAGAAGCACCGGCTCACTGGTATCCTTTGAGACTGGCGAGGCTGTTACCTACGGTCTCTTCAACGCTCAGGAGAGAGGTCAGCTTTTCATCCCTGCCGGTACTCCCGTATACGAGGGTATGGTAGTAGGCGCTTCTCCCAAGACCGACGACCTTGTTGTTAATGTGTGCAAGAGAAAGCACCTGACAAATACCCGTGCAAGCGGAAGCGATGACGCTCTCCGCCTCGTTCCGCACCGCATCCTCAGCCTGGAGGACTGCCTGGAATTCCTTGCCGATGACGAGCTTCTGGAGGTCACTCCCGAGTCCCTGAGAATACGCAAGAGAGTTCTCAGCAATACCCAGCGTGCCAAGAACAGAGCAAAGGCGTAATGCGCTATTTCGCCGTTTGTTCACAGACCTGTCATACAGTTTGCAGATAATGGAGATAGTATTATTATGATGAAAAAACATTTATTTGCCGCTGCCGCAGCCCTTATGCTCTGCTCACTTGCAGGCTGCGGAGAAAAACCGGAGCCGGATACTCCCGTGACTGATGCTACTGCACCTCAGATACAGGAGGAGACTGAGACTCGCCCTATAGTCGATCCCGAGGGCAATACCCTCGCAGAAAAGCCTACGGAGCGTGAGCATGACATCGTGGAGACCGCTGACTTTGAGTTCGAGATCATCAACGGCGGCGCTGTTGTCACAAAGTACACCGGTACTGCTGCTGATGTGGTGATACCCGATACCCTCGGCGGCGCTCCTGTCACAGAACTGGGCTACTACGCCTTTGAAGCAAAATGGGATCTGAAGTCAGTTGTCATACCCGATACCGTTACTGCTATCGGAGAGTTCTGCTTCAGCGACTGCTCTTCTCTGGAAAGCGTCAACATCCCGGAGAACGTCACCGTCCTTGACAGAGGTGCTTTTGCTGTATGCTCCAGCCTTACGGAGATCTATCTCCCCGCAGGCGTAAGATACGTACACGAAGAAGCATTCACTGCCTGCAATTCCCTTACCAGCCTTACAGTTTGCAGCGACCAGATACAGTATGAAAACTGGGGACTTGAAGAGCTTCCGGAGCTGACAGTGTATGCCCCTGAGGGTTCACCGGTATTGCAGTGGGCTCAGAACAGCGGTATAAACTGTGCTGCCATCTGATACAGGAGGAAAATATGAAATACAGTAGGCTCACCGCACTTATGACTGCGGCTCTGTGCTGCCTGAGCTTATCAGGCTGCGGTAAGAACAACAAATCAGCAGCATCGTCCTTCGATCCGGCTTCTGTGGGAGAATCCGGAGTCGGTGAGGTGATCGTGCCTCCCACAGAGGACGAGGAAGCCTCCCTCGGCAGCTACAGATACAGCTCCGGCGGACTAAAGCTGTACTATAGCGAGGAAGAATATCCCACGGAACTGATACTCGCTCTGGAGAAGCTGTTCTCCACCTACGCAGACCGTGACTTCGATACCTACACAGACTGCCTGTACCCCAGCTATGCAGAGTCCATGGAGACTTTCCTCCAGAAGGACTATCAATACGACCTCAATACCTCCTTCACCAAGCGCTGCGACAGCCTTGAAGAGGATATGGGCGGAAAGTACAAGCTGACACGCATCAAGGTCGAGGTGCCTGATGAGGACTATACCGAGGATTTCTTCAATCAGCTTGATGATATCTGCGGCGAGGACTACAAGAATAAAGTGACCGATGAAGTCGATAAGCTCTACAATATCCGGCTGTTCATAATGGTGCAGACTGAGGGCAGCGATACGGAACAGCTCTTCTTCAAGGACACTGAAAACGGAATGGGAATGGTAGTTGCTGAAAAAGACGGAAAATACTACGCATTCTGCTGATAAGTACAATATGACCGCAGTCCGGTCGGGAGGATTTACAGATGAAAGAGATATTAAGACGCTCTGCTGCGGCATTGGCAGCAGTCATTACTCTTGCAGGCATGGCTTCATGCAGCAGCAATAATACCGATACTGTCAGCCAGGAAGATAACCTCGTCGGTTCTCCGGCTCCGGGAAATTCCGCTAATGAGTCAGATATGCCATACGGCTCTACAGTCGCCACTCTTATCCCCAATGAGGAAAACGGCGCTAAGCTCGAAGTCGAATACGATAGGCGTTTCTTCACCGAGGAGGAGGCTTCCATGCTGGGAGACTTCATCTATTCCCTGGGTACAGGCGATGTCAGTGCTGTTGAAAATGAATTCTATCCCCCTGTGCTGAACTACTACTGCGAGATGACCAAACAGGAAAGCAGCAGCGATTATTTCTCAAAACTGCACGATAATTACGAAGCCATACTCGGAAACGGATTCGTGTTCGATAAGGTCTACATAGAGAACTGCTTCACCGATACCGATCCCGGTACTGAATCAGGCATGGCTTTCAACGACGTTTCAACTATGCTTGATGACCTGAGCGAAGAGGGCGATAAGATCAGCGATAAGGTGGATGAGGCTTCAAGACGTTATATCTACCTGGACGCTACCTACACCCTCCCCGGAAGTACTGAGGAGCTGTCACTGAGAAATGCCATTGCCAAGATCGACAGCGAAGCACAGTATCTCCAGATGCTGATGTATACCATAGACGGTACTACCTACATCTTCTGACCAATGCGTTTTTCTTCCACGCTTGCTCCGGCAGGGTGAGGTCTGTATTTTCCGCACCGAAAGAAATAACCCTATAATCGAAAAAGCTGCATACAACGGCCTGAACGAGATCCTCTCGCTTCAGTACCTTGCATATCAGAGCGAGGCTGCTCTGTTCGGCGGCAAGGATATCCCTCCGCTGAAACAGACTCTCGGCGGCGTCATCGAAGAATACAACAGCGGTGTAATACTCAAAATGACGGCGGATAACAGGATAATAGGTTCGGTTCGTGCAAGAAAGCAGGCCGGCACGGTTTACATCGGTAAACTTATCGTGCATCCCGATCACCAGCGAAAAGGGTACGGCTCTTCCCTACTCAGGGAAATGGAGATGTGTCTCCCGGCAGAACGGTATGAACTGTTCACAAGTACAAGGGGCAAGGACAATATCCGGCTGTATCAGAAGCTGGGATACACGATCTTTGATACCAGAGATGCGGACGGCGGGATACAGTTCGTGTTTATGGAAAAATTCAGTAAGTGATACTATAAAGCCTGAAACTGCTTACCGCAGCATTCAGGCTTTTCTTTTTGTCTGTGCAGTCTTCTGAAAATACTGCGAAAAGTTTTCTTCAACCTGTTTACGAAATGAAAATAATGTGCTATAATGAATTCAGAGTATTCATTATAAATTATCGAAAAGCCCTTGCAGATACGCAAATCAGAGATTTGCTCCCTGCATATCGGGCAATCATAGCATCCGGAGAGTCCGGAACTGCCACTGAGCAGTCTATCTTGGAGGTGCGTTTCTTGAACGCTGAGAAAACTTATTACTGCTTTGCTGACTTTGAATTTACCTGCGGCGCTAACATAGGTATCAATACCTGCGAGCTTCTCTCCGCAGGCGCTGTCATTTGCAGCAGTGATTATACTATTTCAGAGCGGTTCTACTGTACCGCCCGCCCCGTATGCCGCCCTCGTCTTACAAAACAATGCAGAAAGCTGACAAAACTCACTCAGGAGGAGATCAACTTCTCACCGGACAGCAATGACGTGCTTGCTGACCTGCTGGAGCTGCTGGAGAAATACTCCATAGACCAGATATGGGTATGGGGTAATTTCGACAAGCCTGCTATCGGCTCTGACGTCCGCAATCACAAGCGTAAGAAGCGGCCTGCCGGAAACATCGCCGCTGCCTGGAGAAAGGTCACTGATATACAGGATATCGTCGTGAGACAGATGCTCCTGCCGCAGGCGGTCAGCATTGAGGAGCTGTCTGCTGTATTCGGATATACCCCCGAAAAAGGTACCTTCCACAATGCCCTTAACGACGCTATGGCTTTCTACTTCATCCACCGTGCGGCTTATACCTCTGACCTTGCCGCTAATGAAAAGTTCACCGCTCTGCGCCGTGAACGCATCGACAAGCTCCAGCATATGCGTGACGAAGCAAAAATGAACCGCATCGAAGCAGGCAAAGCTGTCCCCATGACTCCGGCAGAAAGAGATTTCTACGCACAGCTTTGTGAAAACGGTTCAAGGGGCGAATGCAGGAGCTTTCTGAAACTGAAACAGAATATCATCAAGGGTGAGTCTAACTTCCCGGAGGGTTCACGGCTCGCTGCCATATACTACGAGACAAATCATCAGGTGCGTGTGATCCCGGAGGAACAGCTCCAGGTCAGTCAGCTGAAGCCCCATGCAAGGGTGCTCCGCTTTATCCGTGGGGGATCCGATATCCTCTCTCTTCTGACCGATAATAAATGATACATCAAAGGGACATCTCAGGATGTCCCTTTCAAAATTAATAACATAGTCTTCTAAGGGAGCGCCTTCACTTGCAGGGCGTTCTTCTTTTTCATGGGACTCCGGCTGCTGTTCCGCCCCACCCCGACACAATACCACCGGCAGCTATTCCACATAACCCCGGCAGCCAGACCACCGGCAATCAGACAACACTAACCCTGACGGTAAAAACCACCCGTGCGATAGCC
>DNLQ01000058.1 GCA_003488415.1 Ruminococcus sp.
AGGTGCGTTATGAAAAGACTTGCCGTAGGTATCACAGCTCACGTTGACTCCGGAAAGACTACCCTCGCCGAGGCTATGCTCTTCCTCACAGGAAGCATACGCAAAGCCGGCAGAGTGGATCACGGCAATTCATTCCTTGACACCAACTCTATAGAAAAAGACAGAGGTATCACTATATTCGCTCATCAGGCTGAACTGAACTGCGGAAGCAGCTCTGTTACTCTCCTTGATACTCCAGGTCACGTTGACTTCTCCGCAGAGACTGAGCGTACCATGCAGGTGCTTGACTGTGCAGTACTTGTCATCAGTGCCACTGACGGAGTACAGAGCCACACCTCAACGCTCTGGAAGCTGCTGAGAAAGTACGAAGTTCCGGTATTCATATTCGTGAACAAGATGGATCTCACTACAGCCGACAGATCATCAATACTGGATAAGCTGAGAAAGGAGCTGTCCGGGGGCTGCGTTGATTTCACTGCCCCAGAAGAGGAAACTGCCGAGAACTGTGCTGCCTGCTGTGAGGAGCTTATGGAAACATGGTTCGACAAGGGGAAACTGTCAGATGAAGAGATAGCTTCGGCAGTCTCACAGCGTCAGATCTTCCCCTGCTTCTTCGGCTCAGCGCTTAAAATGCAGGGAGTGGATCCGCTCATCAATGCCATTGACCGCTTTGCTGCCGAGCCTGTCCGTCAGCAGGACTTCGGCGCAAGAGTTTTCAAGGTCTCCTATGACAGCAAAGGCAGCAGGCTTACACATATGAAGATAATGGGCGGTGAGCTTTCAGTGCGTCAGGAGCTTGTGTACAAAGGACAGGACGGCGAGCTGCACAGCGACCGCATAACCTCTCTCAGATTCTATTCCGGGGAGAAGTTCCGTACAGCCGAGAAAGCAGAAGCAGGTCAGGTTTGCGTTGTTACAGGAGCTGAAAACACCTATGCCGGACTCGGAATAGGATGTATACGTAATTCCGACAGAGCCGTACTTGAACCGGTAATGACATACCGTGTTGAACTTCCGCCGGAGATCAATCCATACAACGCTCTTAAAGATATGCGTCTTCTTGAAGACGAGGATCCTCAGCTCCATGTACTGTGGAACGAGCAGCTAAGAGAGATACACCTCCAGCTCATGGGTGAGGTGCAGCTTGAAGTCCTGACACGTATAATAGGTGAACGCTTCGGCTACGGAGTTTCCTTCGGACAGGGAGCTGTAGCGTACAAGGAGACAATAAAGTCCGCTGTGGAAGGCGTTGGACATTACGAACCTCTCCGCCACTATGCCGAGGTGCATCTCCTGCTTGAACCGGGTGAGCCGGGCAGCGGGATCACTATTGACAGCATATGCCGTGAGGACGACCTTGACCGGAACTGGCAGAGACTGATACTCACTCACATAGAGGAAAAAGAACATCACGGAGTCCTTACAGGCTCTCCCATAACCGATATACGGATCACTCTTGCATCAGGACGTGCTCATCTGAAGCATACCGAGGGCGGAGACTTCCGGCAGGCTACCTACAGAGCCATACGTCAGGGACTGCGCTGCGCCGAAAGCATACTCCTTGAACCATACTACTGTTATGAACTTGAAGTACCTGCTGAGTGTGTGGGACGTGCCATAGCAGATCTCCAGCACATGACGGCTGAGTTCAGCGCACCGGAAACTCACGGCGATACCGCAGTCATCACCGGCAGCGCACCTGTGTCGGAGCTTAACGGATATATGTCCGCAGTCATCGGATACACCCGCGGCAGAGGAAAGCTGATATGTACAAACGGAGGATACCGGGAGTGCCACAACGCTCAGGAGGTAATAGAGTCCATAGGCTACGACTGCGACAGCGATGTGGAAAACAGCGCCGACTCGGTATTCTGCTCCCACGGTGCAGGATTTGTGGTGAAGTGGAACGAAGTGCCGGAGTATATGCATCTCCCTTCCTGCCTTGCTCCTGAACCGGAGGAAAAAGAAGAGATATCTGCTCCCACAGTGCGCCGCAGCTCCTATACCGAAGCCTCCGACAAGGAACTTATGGAGATATTTGAGCGCACCTACGGCAAGATCGACCGTGATCCACGGAAAGCCTTCCGGAGAGAAAGGGAGAAGTCAGACTACAGCAAGCCCGTGAAGCTGCCGGACTATGAACCGCCGGACTATCTCCTTGTAGACGGGTACAATGTAATCTTCGCCTGGGATGAGCTGAATAAGATCGCACAGGAGAATCTTGACGCTGCACGCTCACAGCTTATCAATACCATGTGCAGCTATCAGGGATATGACGGCAGCGAACTGATACTGGTGTTCGATGCCTATAAGGTTCCCGGAAAACACCGTGAAGTAGAGAAGTACTACAATATCAGCATAGTGTATACCAGCGAGGCGGAAACCGCCGACAGCTATATCGAGCGTGTGAGCCATGAGCTGTCAGGGAAGCACCGTGTCCGTGTAGCTACCTCCGACGGACTTGAGCAGATGATCATACTCGGCAGCGGAGCCATGCGTATCTCTGCTTCGGAGCTTAAAAAACGTGTGCAGGACGCTGAGAAGGCAATGAAAGAATACAGCGGCTGAACCTCAGTTTTATCTTCCTTCGTCCCTTCCCTGCCAGCGGCAAATCAATAACACCAGCCACGGCTGTGCTGCTTTCCCGCACCTCCGGCGGCAGAAGAACCA
>DNLQ01000215.1 GCA_003488415.1 Ruminococcus sp.
CGGCAAGAAGTACAAGAAGTGCTGCAAGCTGAAGGATCAGGGCAAGGCGTAAGTCTTCTTAATCCATAGAATAAAGCAACACCCTGCCTGTCCGGCAGGGTGTTTTCAGACGCCGGAAAGGCGGAAAGAGGTGCTTATGAAAACGAGATACATAGCTGCTGCGGCATTATGTCTGCTGCTTACAGGATGCGGAACGGTCGACGTTGCGGAAAAGCGTCCGTCCGCAGAGGATGTGACAGAGCCGGAGGTGACTGAGGCTCCCACCGAGGCACCCACAGAGGCTGTGACAGAGAATGTAACAGAAACTGCTGCCGCTTCTGCGGAGGAAACTGCTGAAACTGTAACAGAGCCTTCCATAACAGACTATGCCCGGAGCGGTACTCCCTGGACACGTCCTGTACAGCCCGGTGAGGAAGCATGGCAGGTATGTCCGAAGTATACCTTTGAGGTGGATTCTGACGGAGTATCAGTATATTACGAAGGCAGCCGTGTTCAGATCCTTGAGGCGTCCTGCCCGTGGATAGGCAACATCTCACAGCTTCCGGAGGATATGCTCACTATCAAGGACTTTGACTTTGACGGCTTCGATGACCTGTTCATACCTGAGATACTGGGCAGCCCCAACTGTACCGGTAAATACTACTGCTTTGATACATCCCAGGGTATATTCGTTCCTTGCGAGGAGCTTGACGACAAGCTGGACGGCGTACTTGCATCCATAGGAGATGACGGTCTGCTCACTGTCCACAACAGCGACAGTGCATCCGCCTACGAGGACAAGATGTACCGCTGGTTTTCGGGAGAGCTTGCGCTGGTACAGCGGAAGGTGCAGTATCTTGCCGCTGACGGAGAGCTGTATATCGACACATACAGCGTTACCGGCACTGACGAGGAACTTGAATACCGTGAACACGTAATACTCGGCGACAATAATGAATGGATAGGCACGGAGGATGTGCCGCTGAACTGAGGTGGATATGGGATACAGTGTTTTTGCACGTTATTACGACGAGCTTACAGCTAATATAGATTACCGCAGCCGTGCGGAGTATTTCCACAGCATCATAAAGCACTTCCGTGAGACTCCCGGAGGCATACTCCTTGACCTTGCCTGCGGTACCGGCAGCATCTCACAGGAAATGGCAGTGCTGGGATATGATGTGATAGGCGTTGACCTGTCCGACGAGATGCTGGGAATTGCTATAGAGAAGAAGTTCGATGCCGGACTTGATATACAGTATCTCCGGCAGGATATGCGGAGCATAGATATGTTCGGGACTATAGACATCACTGTCTGTGCCTTGGACAGTATCAACCACCTCGATTCCGCAGAGGATGTCCGGAAGGTGTTTGAGCGTGTGGCATTCTTCTCCGAGGTGGGAAGCCTGTTCATATTCGATGTGAACACCCTCTACAAACACAGGCACGTACTTGCGGACAACACCTTCACCTACGAGACTGAAAACGTGTACTGTGTGTGGGAGAACTCCCTTGACCGGGCTACCGATGAGGTGAGGATGCACCTGGAGTTCTTTGAGCGTGAGGACAGCGGACTGTATTCACGCAGCTCCGACAGCTTCTCCGAGAAGGCGTACAGTGAGGAGCTTATAGAATCAATGCTCCGTGACACCGGATTTGAGATAGTGGGGAAGTACGGAGATGATACCTTTGATCCGCCGTCGGAGACCAGTCAGCGTATAGTATATGCCGCACGGTGTGTCCGCAGCGGACAGAAGATCTGAATGGAGGAAAAGATATGGGAAAGCTATACAGAGCCATTTCCGCAGACGGATCGGCATTTGCCGCAGTTCTTGACGGAAAGGACATCGTTTCGGAGATAGAGAGGATTCACAAAACCTCGGCAGTAGTGACTGCCGGACTCGGCAGACTTACTCTTGCCGCCTCGCTTATGGGATATATGCTCAAGGGTGAGGATGACAGCATCACACTGCGTATAGATGCGGACGGCCCTGCCGGACAGCTTGTGGCAGTGGCAGACAGCCGCGGCAACGTAAAGAGCTGTGTGACTAATCCTGTGGTAGAGATACCGCTGAACGCAAAGGGCAAGCTGGACGTTGCCGGAGCAGTCGGCAGGGACGGTACTCTCTCCGTTGTAAAGGATATGGGACTCCGTGAGCCGTATGTGGGAGTGATACCGCTTGTGTCCGGAGAGATAGCCGAGGATATTGCCAGCTACTATGCGACCAGTGAGCAGATACCTACAGTATGCGCTCTGGGAGTGCTGGTAGATACCGATCTTTCCGTGAAGTCCGCAGGGGGATTTCTGGTGCAGCTCCTGCCGTTTGCAGACGAAAAGTGTATAGATACAATAGAGAAGAATGTTGCCGCTATGCGGCCGGTATCAGCTCTTCTTGCAGAGGGAGTGACTCCTGAGCAGATAGCTGATATGCTGCTTGATGGACTTGAGCCTAACGAGCTCGATACTGCTTCACCTGTGTATCACTGTGACTGCTCCCGTGAGCGCACGGAGAAGGTGCTTATCAGCATCGGCAGTGAGGAGCTGAGGTCTATTGCAGCCGAGGGGAAGGATACTACTGTGAACTGCCACTTCTGCGGAAAGGAGTACGTGTTCACTCCCGGGGAGATAGCAAAGCTGGCACAGTGACCGCCGAAGGAGGCTTTTATGTACGAAAACAAGACAGAGGACAAGCCTGTCAGGACTGTCCTTGCCTGCGTGGATACCGGAGAATTTGATGCGGAAGTCTCTATCGCAGAGCTTGCGGAGCTTGCTGCCACTGCCGATGCGGAAGTAGTGGGGGAGCTTATACAGCGCCGTCCCACCTACGATCCTGCCACCTGCATGGGCGCAGGAAGACTGGAGGAACTGCGTGAACAGCTTGAAGCCCTGGAAGCAGAGCTTGTGATCTTTGACCACGAGCTCACCGGAGTACAGGTGCGTAATATAGAGGATATACTGGGAGTGCGGGTGATCGACCGCACCACGCTGATACTTGACATCTTCGCACAGCGTGCAAGGACAAAAGAGGGCAAGCTGCAGGTAGAGCTTGCACAGCAGAAGTACCGTCTGCCGAGACTCACCGGCATGGGTACCGCACTCTCACGTCTTGGCGGAGGAATCGGAACAAGAGGTCCCGGTGAGACGAAACTGGAGACCGACAAGCGGCACATACGCCGCCGTATCAGTGCGCTGGAGGACGAGCTGGAGGAGCTGAAGAAGCACCGCAGCTTCTCACGTTCACGCCGCCGCAAGGACGGAGTGCTGTGTGCTGCAATAGTGGGGTACACCAACGTTGGCAAGTCCACACTTCTCAATGCGCTTACAGATGCCGGAGTGCTGGCAGAGAACAAGCTCTTTGCGACTCTCGACATCACCTCACGTTCAATAGAGCTGCCCGACGGCAGGAGCGTCATGCTGATAGACACTGTAGGACTCATACGCCGCCTGCCCCATGATCTGGTGGAGGCTTTCAAGTCCACACTGGAAGAGGCTGCCGCAGCCGACATTATCCTCAATGTGCAGGATCTGTCCTCGCCGGAGAGGGAGCAGCAGGCAGAGGTAACGAGAAAGCTGCTCTCGGAGCTTGGCTGTGACGGCATCCCAAAGATAAACGTGATGAACAAATCCGACGCTGCGCTCAATCCGGATACCGTATTTGAGGACGATACCACAGTTATCATCTCCGCAAAGCACGGCGGAGGCTTCGACAAGCTGCTTGACGCAATAGTACGCAATCTGCCGGAGACAGCAAAGCGGATGAAGCTGATGATCCCCTACGACCGCACATCTCTCATCGGCAGGATACGTGCGGCGGGAAAGGTGTTTACTGAGGAGTATACCGGGTCCGGAACTCTTATCGACGCACTTGTGGATGTGAAGCTGATAAAAGAGGCACAGGGATTCGCAGTGGAGGACAACTGAACAGACTTTACAAAGGGACGTCACAGACGTCTCTTTTTTTACTGCCGTGTATGGCAATAACAGTTTTCTGCTGTGCGGAGGCGGTAAGTTTTGGTCAAAGAAAAGGCGGCTGATACCACTGAAATGGCTTAGTACAGGCATATTTCGGTCTGCTGGGGAAACGGAAAAAGAGCAAATTTTGACTTTCATTTTGTGCTGTGTTGTGGTATAGTTAAGGTGGGCGGATAATAACCTGAAAAAAACATATTTAACACTTTACTTTTTCGTGCTATTGTGTTAAAATGTAAAGTAGGAAATTGTTCCCGATTATCGGGTATCGCCGCCTTACGGCAGATTGGAGCTACTAAAATGATAGATAAGATCAAATCTGAAAGTATGGATCTGCTCTTTGAAGCTATCCTCACTCTTGAGTCAGTAGATGACTGCTACAAATTCTTTGACGACCTCTGCACCAGTATCGAGCTGAAAGCCTTTGCCCAGAGACTTCATGTGGCAAGACTTCTTGACGAACACAGAGTATATAACAGCATCGTTACTGAGACAGGCGCAAGCACTGCTACTATCAGCCGTGTTAATCGCTCACTGAAGGACGGCAATGACGGATACAATATAGTCTTTGACCGCCTCAGGAAAGCTGATAAGCTCAAATAACGTTTAGTACCATATAATAGCAGGTCTGACGTGGACAGTTATGATAATGGAGACTTTTGAAGAAAAGGACCTGTCAGCCGATCCATGACCGGAGCCGGACATTATGCTTATTATGTGGGGATATATCTCAACTGAAAGGAATGTTCCGTATGCAGAAAAATCTTTTTCGGCGAGCGGCAGCACTCGCTTCCGCCATGGCTCTTGTCTTTACAGGTAGTTCGCTGACTACAGCGAATGCTGCGGTAGTAGACGAGGAACACACGAATAACTACGACAACTTTGCCGAAGCTCTCCAGCTTGCGCTCTGTTTTTACGACGCCAACAAGTGCGGAGATGAGGTAGCAGGTGACGGTTACTACTCATGGCGTGCAAACTGTCATGTGAAGGATGCTGAGATCCCGCTTCAGCCTATGGATCCCATGCCTAAGGTAAACAAGGGCAAAACAGACGAAGAGCTTGGCGACGGTCAGGGCGTAGGTCAGGCTGATGACGGCAAGAACAAGGCAGGATCGACCGATCCTGATCTCTATGTGGGCGTAAATATGTCCCAGAAGTTCATTGATGCCAACAAGAAGTACCTTGATCCCGACGGAAACGGCACTCTCGACCTCACAGGCGGCTGGCACGACGCCGGCGACCACGTTAAATTCGGTCTTCCCGGAAGCTATTCCGCTTCTACTGTAGGCTGGGGCTACTACGAGTTCCGTGATGCCTATAAGGAGCTTGGACTTGACAAGCACGTAGAGGATGAGCTCCGCTGGATCAATGACTACTTCATGAAGGTGACCTTCATGGATGAGGACGATCATGTTGTTGCTTACTGCTATCAGGTAGGTGAGGGCAACAACGACCATAACTACTGGTGTCCTCCTGAGCTTCAGGTAGACGGTACTGTAGTTGCATCTTCATCATGCGGAGTAAAGCGTCCTGCTTACTTTGCAACAACAGAGATGCCTGCATCCGATCAGCTTGCAGGAGCTGCCGCTTCACTTGCTATCAACTACCTCAACTTCAAGGACACAGATCCTGATTACGCTGAGAAGTCTCTCAAATATGCGAAGGCTCTGTACGACTTTGCTGTTGAGACTCATGAAGAAGACTGGACTCCCGGTACAGTTCCTACTGCTACAAGCCTTGGCTATGACGGCGGATTCTACACCTCCAGCTATGACTATGACGAGCTGTCATGGGCAGCTGTATGGCTCTACTACTGTACAGAGAACTACGACTACATCAATGATATCATTGCTGTTGACGAGGATACTGTAAATGCAAAGGGTGCTCATCCTTATACCGGTTATATGAAGCGTATCATGACTGATACCGGAAACTGCTGGCAGAACATCTGGGTACACTGCTGGGATACAGTATGGGGCGGAGTATTCGCAAAGCTCGCTCCCGTTACCAATACAGCCCGTGACTGGTATATCTTCAACTGGAACCTTGAGTTCTGGTCAGGAGTAAGTCCCGAGACTGCTGCGGCTGTTGAAAATGGAAGCGCTGTAGAGACTAAGGATGCAGAAGGAAATGTATCAAAGGTAAAGCCTATGAGAAAGTACTTTACCGGCGTTACAGGACATAAGTATTTCGGCATGGACGATCTCCTCTGGAATATGCCCTTCACCTACGACCAGATCCCTGCTCTCGAAGAGAAGCCGGGTAACTATATCGCAAAGTCTCCTAACGGCTGGGCAGTTGTTGCCGGATACGGAAGCGCTCGTTATAATACCGCTGCCGGTCTTCAGGCAATGGTATATGCCAAGGAAACAGGCGATATGAGATATGCTGAGTGGGCAAAGGATCAGATGGAGTATATCCTCGGTGATAACCCAATGGGCTATGCTTATGAGGTAGGCTACGAATACAGCTATGCTTCACTTCCTCACCACCGTTCTTCACACTGCTCAGCTAAGCAGAGTATGGATGATCCGGTAAATCAGGTACACACTCTCTGGGGAGCTCTCGTGGGCGGACCTGACCTCAACGATTATCACCTTGACGAGACCAAGGAGTACATCTACAACGAGGTAACAGATGACTACAATGCTGCATTCTGCGGAGATCTTGCAGGTCTTTACCACTTCTACGGCGCAAAGGGCAAGGAGCTTGAGGACAAGAACCACATCATCGAGGACTTCGATATGTCTCAGAACGCAAAGGCAGGATTCAACCAGGTAGATCAGAACGGCGATCCTCTTCCCACCGGACTCTATGTTGCAGGCGGAAAGAACCAGGAGCAGGCCAGCAGTGTTCAGCTCAAGCTCGTTGTTTACAACAGAACAATTGATCCTCCTAAGTTTGAGAGCGATCTCAGAGCAAGATACTACTTCAACATCAACGAGATGCTTGAGGCAGGATATGACATTGATTACATCAAGCCCCGTATTGACTACGATCAGGAGAAGAGCTATTCCGACGGTAAGAACGAAGCCAAGTTCACCGGACCGTTCAAGTATGACGACAAGGGCAATTATTACGTTGAGATCCAGTGGAAGGACTGCGATTTCTACGGAAGCCGTGTATACCAGTTTGCACTGACAACTGAGATGGATCCCGAGAAGAACATTTATCCGAGCTGGGATTCCAAGAACGACTACAGCTACGCAGATCTTGTTTCATTCGAGGATGATAACGAAGCAGCTGCTATCACTGACAAGATCACACTTTATGCAGGTGACGAGCTTGTATGGGGTGTTGAGCCTGACGGAACAAAGCCTGAGTCAAACGGCAGCAATGCTGCACCGGGAACAAAGGTAGAGACAGGCACAAAGGGAAGCAGCGGTCCGGCAGATTCTGCCGCAGTATCATGGGGCGATGCAAATCTTGACGGCAAGGTAAATGTTGCCGATGCAGTTGCAGTACTCCAGTACGTTGCAAACAAGACAAAGTACAAACTTGAAGCACAGGGCATAAAGAATGCTGACGTATACGAAAACGACGGCGCTCTTACAGGTCTTGATGCACTTACTATCCAGAGACTTGATGCAGGTATCCTCTCCGTGAAGGAGATCCCTGTAAAGGTATCAAAGTGATCTCATAACATAAAGCGCCGGATATAAATGGCGGCGCTGATATGGAAGTTTTACGCCATAGTATTTCTGATGCAAGGACAGAAGTACTATGGCGTTCTTTTATTGACAATGCAGTTATGTCATGCTATAATTGTTACTAAGAAAAATCGGAATTTAATAGAGTAATCTCAAAATTGAAAGGCAGACGAGAAATGAATAAAAAAAACAAACTGACACTTTGCACTGTTGTATCAGCAATACTTGTGGTAGTATTATATATCCTATTTCATGAAACAGGTCATTTAATCGTAATGCTTTCAGCCGGAGAAGTTATTGATGATTTCAGTATACTTGGAGCCCATGTCAGCGGACACGGCGGAGAATATACATTTGTTTCTAACCTGTGGCTTAACGCAAACGGAGCAGTTTTACCTCTGATTGTTTCTCTTGTGTATTTATTGTTCTACAAAAAAGATCGAAACAACACTTTTTACCGGATGTTTTCATTTTTCACAGGTCTTGTGCCGATATCTTCTCTGTTGGCTTGGGTAATCATTCCTTTTGTCTATCTCAATGGAACTGCGCCGCCAAGTGACGATTGCACAAAGTTTCTTATGTCATTTTCTCAGATTGCAAATCCGTTGTTCGTAAGTGCAGCAGCTTTGGTTATCGTTGTTCTCGGCAGCATACTTTTTATAAAAAAAGGTGTTCTTCGTAATTATATATACGAATTACAGGCACTGAAAAAAGAAGTAACTGTAAATTCTGATTTATCTCAGTAACCGAATCATAATGCAATGCCCCGAAGCACATTTAAACGCTTCGGGGCAGACTACTATATAGGTATCCGTCTTATGTCCGGCGCTTTATTCTGAAAAACGTAATAAAAGATGGGACGTCCTGCAAAAAGGCGTCCCATTTTTTTAAACTGATACAGTGTTGTCGTGTGCA
Organism: Ruminococcus sp.; assembly: GCA_003488415.1. Classification (GTDB taxonomy): domain Bacteria; phylum Bacillota; class Clostridia; order Oscillospirales; family Ruminococcaceae; genus Ruminococcus. The sequence continues at coordinate 8,515 of DNLQ01000215.1, forward strand.
GGAAAGGGGTAAAAGTATCAATAGAAAGTACCGGTTATCAGAATGCCTCACGGTCCATATAGGAGAAGAGCACATCCTTCAGTGCAGTTCTTTTGCTGCGGCTCACAGGGAGTGAAGTGCCGTCGTCCATGATCACGTCCTTTTCAGAGACACGCTGTATTTTCCCGAGGGATACAAGGTAGCTGCGGTGGATGCGGAAGAAGCCCTCCGGTGTAAGGTTGGCTTCATAGTCGTTCATGTTCCCGCGTACTGAGTAGCTGTCCAGTGAGGTATTGATGACCACGTTCTGATTCTGTGACTCAATGAATAATATATCCGAGAGTTTCAGCTTCATTTCTCCCATATCAGTTCTGATCCAGATGATCTTATCCTTATTGAGATCACCCATCACTTTGTCAATGACATCCTTTACCTTCCGGCGGTCGGCAGGCTTGGTGAGATAGCGCAGGGCGTTGACTTCGTATCCATTGATAGCGTATTCCACATGACCAGTGAGGAAGACTATGCTGACCTCATTACTCATTTCCCTGAGCTTTTCAGCTAAAGATATGCCGTCCATATCAGGCATCTCGATGTCCAGAAACACGAGGTCATAAGGAGCGCTGCGGAAGCTCTTCAGCAGTTCATTTCCATCGGTGAAGCGTTCGGTAATAATATCCAGGCTCTTGTAAATATCCTCAATGATCCCCGATATGTCATCAAGAAAACGCTGTTCGTCGTCGCATACGGCGATACGCATATAGTACCTCCTTAATAAAGCCTGAGGAGATCGTCCTCAGGCTTTAAAAGTAAATTCATTTATTTGATAAGACCTGCATCCATCTTCTGGATATAGAGAGCATCGTTTCCGGTGAGACCTGATTCACCGTCAACGTCGCCGTTGATCTTGCCCTGAGGCTCCAGCGGGTACTTGTTTGAGTTTGCAACGTACTGGAGCAGAGCAACACAGTCGGAAACGTTTATCTTTCCGTCAAGATTTACATCGCCAGGTGTTTTAACAGCCTCAGAAGGAGGCGGAGTAGCAGCATTTGTGGAGTTTGTAGGCTCTGCGGCAGTAGTCTCCGGAGTTGCAGTAGTCTCTGCAGGCTTTACCTCAGGCTCAGTGGGAGCTGCGGTAGGAGCGGGAGATGTGGGGGTGGGAGCTAAAGAACCGCCGCTGTAGTAGTCGGAAAGTGAGATACCGTTGCCGCCCTGACCGAGCTTTACCTGATGGTCAAGGCTGATGAACTTGCCGTTCTCGTCCTGCCACAGAGCAGGCTTAACAAGCTCATACTTGTCAACATCCCAGTCCTGGAAATCGTTGGTAAGGAGTCCGCCGGTATCACCGGAGTTCTCGTTGAAGCACCAGAAGGTGTGGTGGATACGCTTCTCGATCATATAGTCACGGAGAATGGTCATCCACTTGGTATTGTCGCCGGTGGGATCTTTTTCCTTGTCAATGAATCCGCCCCACTCTCCCATGAGCAGAGGAGACTTCTTTTCTTCAATAAGGTAAGCCCATGAATCGTACCAGTAGTCGTCCAGGAGAGTCTGACGGGTGAAGTCTTTCTTGAACCACTCCTGTTCCCATACCAGCGGACCGTAGTCGTGGGGAGAGTATACCAGCTGACTCTGATGCTCGCCGAGGTTTACAGGGTAATCTCTTGCGCCCCGGAAGTTGCCTCCCCACCATGCGCCGTAGAATGGGCTCCAGGGGTAACGTGCGTAGTCAACAGCCTGGGAATCCCAGTCCTCGCCTTCCTCAAACTTGGGATATACCTCATTTCCTTCCACCATAACAAGGAGGTTCGGGTTGCCCTTCATAACTGCCGCACCGCCTCGCTCAGCAGCGTACTTCCAGTTATTGTCGTCCTTGGAGTCATCCCATTTAGCCATGCCCTGACCGTCATTCTTTCCGTGAGGCTCGTTCTTCAGGTCGATAGCGATGATAGTATCATCATCCTTATAATAAGTAGCTACCCACTCAAGAGCTTCAAGCCAGTCATCGTAGCTGTAGTTGCTGTCATACCACAGCGGGTACTGGTGACCGTTGGAGGCAGTAGTAGCACAGTGTATGTCGATCATGATCTTGATGCCGTTCTCCTTGCACCATTCAACAGCCTGGTTCCAGATGTCGAAGCTGTACTTAGGCTTGCCGCCCTCGACGCCTTCTACAGTCAGCTCAGGGTTCTTCCACTCGTTGATCTTTACCATGTAGGGATCGGGATCGTGGTTCTTCCACTGGAGGAGTATCTGTGTTGACATGGGGACACGCATAAGGTTGAAGCCGTGGTCAGCCATCTCGTTGAGCATTTCGTGCATATTTCTTGACCATACGCCGTCAAAGCACTGGGTGGTGACATTGTAGCCGAACCAGTTGCATCCTGTCATCCATACAGGATTTCCGTACATATCAACGATTTCGGCGTTCTCGTTTACGTGCAGCCAGTCATCATGGTTGGAGTCCGGAGCTGCCTGAGCCTTTGCAGGTGAGCCTGCTGCGGTATATGTACCGAGCATGGCTGCGGCAGCGATAACGGACAGAGTCCGTTTCAGAACAGTTTTTTTCATTTTAATTCCCTCTCTTCGGAACAGCGGAACTGTTCCATATATTTTCTTTATTATACAACAAAGAAGAAGTTTTGTCAACGGATTTATTGCGGAATGCTTGGCGATCGGGGCATTACCGGAAGGGACTGAGCGGAGCTGCTCAGCATATCATGCAAACCAAAGGATCATCCGGAGGAGTATTGATTTGCTGTTTTATCATTGATCTGAATAATAAAAAAATAAATCACATACCTTGTGCCGGGTTCGTGCCGATATTGACATTATTACTGATTTCTGATAAAATTAAAGTATTGATGTGTAATATTGCACTAATCATTGACGGAAGGAGGAATGCTTTTTGATAACGGCAGAGGAATGCGATAAGCTGATAAGGCAGTACTACAAAGAGATATACAACTATTGCTTTGCGCACCTGAGCTATAAGAAGCAGCCGGCTGAAGACTGTACTCAGGAAGTATTTGTGACCTTCTTCTCAAAGCGTGAAAAGCTGGAGGCTTCGGAGATACGGCTGTGGCTGTATCGTGCCTCAGATAACATCATCAAGGCTTACCTGAGAAAGAACAGCGGTACGGTGAGTATCGAGGATTCACTTGAAGCGCAGAGTATGCCTGATGATACAGTCTTTCCGGACAGCAGGGGCAGTCCTCTGGACGAGCTTGACGATGATGAGCGGCTTATTATAGAGACCTACTACAGTACCGATTACGGGAGCCGTACTGGTGCGGCAAAAAGGCTTGGGATGAGTCTTCCGGCGCTGTATCAGAGGGTGCATAAGATCAAAAATAAGTTGAAAATTAATAGATCAGACAAAAATAAGACATAATATTTGTGCATATGTACAAAGTTGAATATGCTTAGAAAAAACTCAGCACTTTTCAGACATTTATATTACAGAAGATATTACAGCCCTACGGACTGTAAGGAGAGGAGCTTATGAAAGATAATCTAAAGATCAGGGCAGTCCTCGGAGATAATGACAGCACTATGCTGTCGGAATTGCAGGTACTGCTTAATGAAGAGTTGTCACGGGATGAAGGCCAGCGTGACTACGACTACATATCTGAGCTTACTCTTGCCATTGCTGAGATCTCGGGAGCTTCATTGACAGACGATGAAGTAGAAAGGAATATCGGCAGTATCATGGAGGAGGTAAGCTCCAGGGAGAAGCGCAGTCATATTACCGTTGTACGCCGGGTACTCTCGGCTGTATGCTCGGTGGCTCTGTTCTTCGCAGCGATAAACTGTGTTACTCTCGCCAGCTTTGGTGCGGATGTATTCAGTACCTTCGTCAAACTCACAAACGGCGGTTTCATTATTGATTTTTCAAATACAGAAAATACGGGATCAGGCGTTGTACCGGCTCCGGTTACTGAAGAAGCTATGCCGTCGGAAGCTAATAACAATACAAGACCTACTGCAGAGGGCGGCGTTCCCGGTGCGGTTGTTCAGACAGATGAGAATGTTCCCACAAACTATCCTACCCAGGCGGCAGCTGTAATACGGCCTGGAGTTGACGGGACAAATAACAGCGGTGAGGTACCGGCAGGAACAGAAGCTAATGTTCCTTCTACTAAAGGCACCGGCGGAAACTCAGGCGGCAGTGGTTATGTAAGCGTCGGCAGGATAATGAGAGAGAGATGCAGCGCACAGGGGCTTTCTCCGGCAGCCCCTCCGGATGAAATGGAATTCAACTTTACGCTTGAGGACTATAGCTACGAGCAGATGGAGGATTCTGACGATTTTTACTTCGTCTTCTCCAATGAGATCCAGCAGCTTGATGTGATACTTGAGCATTATGACAGCAGGTATGATATGCCTGAACTGAAGATACCTTCCGACAACTCTGATTATTCAACAGAGAATTATCCTGTAGGAACGGTATACTTATTTGAAGATAACGGGATCAATACAGCATTATTCGTAAACAACGATACTATATATACGATCATAGGACAGAATATTGATGCTGCCTCACTGTCGGGTATTGTCGCTGTTTTTGAAAGCGGAAACTGAGGGCAGCGGAATGAGAGTGATCAAGTTTGTTTCCGCAGTTCTTTCTGCATTAGTCGTAACAATTATTTGCGTAGCTGCACCCTTCATGAACGTCAGCTGTGTTCATGAGGTGAGTACAGGACTTATATCAAAGTGTGTGCTGAAGTGCAATTACGACAACAGCCGTCCCGGAATCATAAGTATAACAGCCAAAACTCAGGCTATGGGCGTAATGAGGCGTGTATGTATAAGGAATATCGTTATCCAGAGGGTGAATAACAATGGTTCCTATGCGGAGAGCTATGTCGTAGATGATGTTGTTAACCGTTCAGCACGTTATTCATACCTTGATAACTATGACGTCGAAGTTCCGGCAGGTTTATATGAGGTAAGCTGTGAGCATTTTGCTGAGGGTTCAACTATCCTCTGCGATGATGCCGCACAGTCAGTATATAACTCAACCACTGTATTGGTAGAGGAAGGCGCAGCGCCTACAGAACCCCCTACAACAGCATCCACCACAGTTACAACCACAACACGTCCCAGAACAACCACAACTACAACTGTCTCAGTCAGACGCAGCAATGTTACCACAACAGCCGCAGTCAGGAAGAATTCTGCTGTTACTACAGCAGCAGGAACTACTGTCCTGAATGCTTCGGGCAATGGCTCAGGCAGCAGCTCTGCATCACAGGCAGGTACAGCCGGAAGTGCATCACAGACAACTGCGGCATCTTCGGCTGGTACATCACCGGCAGAATCACCTCGCACGGGAAGATCTGCGGCTGCATTCCTTGCAGCACTGGCAGCCTCCATCTCAGCGGCAGTGATCTCCGGTAAACGCAGGCGTTCCTAAGGGGGAACCTTATCAGATAATCAAGTAGTCAGCCGTCGGGTAGCTCCGGCGGCTGGCTGCGTTTCCGGAAGAATAACAGTATACAGAGTATAAAAGAAGCCCCGGAGCGGTATCATACCGCTCCGGGGCATTGTATCTGGCAGTTCAGACTGGTAAAGACAGAAATACTGTACTGCTCATGAATTGAGTTCAGCCTTTACAGAGTCAAATTCATCTGCGATCTCCTTGGAGGGAGGTGCTGTTGCAAGTGATACAATGATTATAGCTGCAAGAGCGCAGATGAATGCCGGGAGAAGCTCGTAGATGTCCCAGCCGCCGCCGAGAGGTCTTACTGCGAACTTCCATACGAATACCATGACTCCGCCTACGACGAGTCCCGCTAAAGCGCCGGGCTTATTGGAGCGCTTCCAGAACAGAGCAGTGAGCATTACAGGGCCGAATGAAGCACCGAATCCAGCCCAGGCGAAGGATACTACTCTGAATACAGAGCTGCCGGGATCCCATGCAAGGATAACACCGAGTACAGCGATTACCAGGAGTACTGCACGGGCTGTGAGCATGGACTTCTTCTCGTCAAGATTTACTTTGAATACACCCTTCATGATGTTCTCTGACATACTTGATGAAGCTGCCAGGAGCTGTGAGTCAGATGTGGACATTGTACAGGCAAGGATTCCTGCGAAGATAAGACCTGCTATCAGAGCGGCAGGAATGCTGTGCTTGCTGAGGATAGTAGCCATTTCCAGTACTACAGTCTCAGAGCCTGAGCCGTCGAGTGTGGGGATCTCATTCTGTGCGGAGAGCGTTCTTCCGATGAAGCCTATGAATACTGCAACGCCCATAGCCACAACTACCCATACAGATGCGATCCTTCTTGAGGTCTTGATCTTGTTCTTGTCGTCGATAGCCATGAAACGGAGAAGAATGTGAGGCATACCGAAATAGCCGAGTCCCCATGCAAGAGTTGAGACTATCGGAATGAAGCCGAAGGATACAGGTTCGCCGTCTCCGGTGACAGTGCTTGTTAAACTGAGATAGTTTGTGAGACCTCTTGCGTTGTCCATAACAGCGTCAATACCGCCTGCTGTGCTTACGCCGAAGATCACCAGAATAGCCAGGGCTGTAGTCATAACGATACTCTGGATAAGGTCGGTGAAGCTGGCAGCAAGGAATCCGCCGAGTGATGTGTAGGTGATGATGATGAAAGCACTGATTATCATTGCCATGTGGTAATCCCAGCCGAAGAGCTGATTGAACAGCTTTCCGCAGGCTGAGAAGCCGGATGCAGTGTAGGGGACGAAGAAGATAAGGATTATCGCAGCGGATATACCCATAAGCAGGTTCTTATCGTCCCTGTAGCGGTTGGAGAAGAAGTCCGGGATAGTAATGGAGTTGCGGCAGCGCTGGGAGTATACTCTCAGTCTCTTGGCTACCAGCAGCCAGTTGAGATAAGTTCCGACTGCAAGACCGATAGCAGTCCAGCCTACTTCGGCAGCACCGCAGAGGTAGGCAAGTCCGGGAAGTCCCATGAGCAGGTAGGAACTCATGTCGGAAGCCTCTGCACTCATTGCAGATACCAGCGGTCCGAGCTTTCGTCCTCCGAGGTAGAAGTCACCGACGCTGCTGTTCTTCTTTGAGAATACAGCGCCGATCACCACCATCATCGTCATATATACGAGAATGGTGATAAGGATACAGATTACAGATTGTGCCATAATGTGTATGAATCAGATCAATGTTCTGAAACATAACCTCCTTTCAGATTTTTCACGCAAAACTGCAATACAATTATATCACATAATTATCACAATTGCAAGGGCATTTGAAAAATGAATGTACAAAACTGTATTTTATTAGTAAATATGACTTTCGGGAGGAGACGTACTCCGTCTGTGACGTCCACAGGTGGGCAGATCAGTCCAAAGACCTATGACCGGAAATTTACAGGAGCAAAAAAATTCCCTAAAGGTATTGAAAAAAATCCCGGTATGTTGTATAATCATATTATAGTGCTTTGGTACAAAACATAATTAAGGAGTGTATTTCAATGTATAATGATCTTATGGATACTATCGGCTTCGTTACAGGTTATGATCCCGAGGTAGGCGAGGCTATGAACGAGGAGCTTGCAAGACAGAGAAGAAATCTGGAGCTTATTGCAAGCGAGAATATCGTTTCTCCTGCTGTAATGGCAGCTATGGGTTCTGTACTTACAAACAAGTACGCTGAGGGCTATCCCGGAAAGCGTTACTACGGCGGATGCCAGAATGTTGACGTTGTAGAGCAGATCGCTATCGACCGTGCCTGCAAGCTGTTCGGTGCAAAGTTTGCAAATGTTCAGCCCCATTCCGGCGCACAGGCTAATACAGCTGCATATTTCGCAGTGCTCCAGCCCGGTGATACAGTACTTGGCATGAGCCTTGCAGACGGCGGACACCTTACTCATGGTTCACCTGTAAACCTTTCCGGTAAGTACTTTAACTTCGTTTCCTACGGTCTGGACGACGAGACAGAGATGATAAACTACGATACAGTACAGGCTCTCGCAAACGAGCACAAGCCCAAGCTCATTGTTGCAGGCGCAAGTGCTTACCCCAGAGCTATCGACTTCAAGAAGCTCCGTGAGATCGCTGATTCCGTAGGCGCACTCCTTATGGTAGATATGGCACATATTGCAGGTCTTGTAGCAGCAGGCTGCCATGAGTCACCTGTACCCTATGCCGACATCACAACTACAACAACTCACAAGACTCTCCGTGGACCGAGAGGCGGACTCATCCTCACAAATGACGAGGCTCTGGCAAAGAAGATCAATTCCGCTATCTTCCCCGGTACACAGGGAGGCCCTCTGATGCACACTATCGCAGCAAAGGCTGTATGCTTCGGTGAGGCTCTGAAGCCTGAGTTCAAGGAGTATCAGCAGAGAATAGTAGCAAATGCAAAGGCACTTGCTGACGGACTTCTCAAGAGAGGATTCGATCTGGTATCCGGCGGTACAGACAATCACCTGATGCTGGTAGACCTCCGTCCCTTCAACATAACAGGCAAGGAGCTGGAGCACAGACTTGACGAGGTATACATCACAGTGAACAAGAACGCTATCCACAACGATCCTGAGAAGCCTTTCGTAACAAGCGGTATCCGTATCGGTACTCCTGCTGTTACAACAAGAGGACTCGGCGTTGAGGAAATGGAGAAGATCGCTGAGTACATCTACCTCTGCGCTACAGATTTCGAGGCTAAGGCTGACGAGATACGTGCAGGCGTAACTGCTATCTGTGATAAGTTCCCACTCTATAAGTAAGAAGTAAATGATAATGGACGGACAGGCTGTCCGTCCATTTCTTTTTGAAAAGTATTATATTTCTCCACCAATTAACTTCTGAAGAGTTAGTTGCTGAGCAATCATATAAACCAAATCGAAATTTGTCACATTGAAAGGAAACCTATCATATGAAAAAAGCACTTATAATTGTAGGAAAAATAATACTCGCATTTTTAATACTTGATATCATAGTGGTACTGATCATGTTTGTGTACAATCGCATTATGCTCAGAAAAGAAGATAAACTTCTTGAAAATTATCCCGGACAGCTTGTTGAAGTAGACGGTCACAATATGAATGTGTATGTTGAGGGGGAAGGAAAGCATACCCTTGTATTCTTATCCCCCTCACAAGACGTATCGCCCGCAATCACATTTAAGCCGCTTTACAGCAAACTTAACAGCGAATATAAGACCGTTGTAGTAGAAAAATTCGGATATGGCATGAGTGATATAGTCGATACCGAAAGAGATTACAAAACAATGGTTGACGAATGCCGCACTGCTCTTAAAAATGCAGGCGTGGAGGCGCCCTATATTTTGTGTCCCTACTCCAAATCGGGACTTGATACGCTGATATGGGTTCAGGAATACCCTGATGAAGTAGAGGCTGTAGTAGGCATTGATATGGCATTTCCGGAGCATTTGAAGAAAATGAACATTGACACGGAAACTTTGAAGAAAACTGCTGATTTCATGAACATTGCAAGGGCAACGGGCATTATAAGGCTGTTTGTTCCGGACAGTGCATTTTCATCACTGCATTCAGAAGATGATATAAAACTTGAACGTGCGCTTGTCTGCCGCAAGTTCGGAAACAAGGTCATCAACTACAGTGAGTTCGTTACTATCCCTGATGCTTGTGAGCTTATTGATAGCCGGCAGGTTCCTAATAAGCCAATGCTGCTGTTTCTTACAAGCGGTGTAACGGAAATGGATACCCGGATATGGCGGGAGATTTCCCACAGCTATGTCGATGATCTTGAAAATGTCTCTTTTACAACATTTGAATGTAATCACTATGAGATCATCGAAAAGGAGTCGGAACAGATGTCACATGATATAAGAGCATTCACTGACAAGATTGATGATTAATTCTGATCTGTACTATTAAGGAGGTTCACAATGTCCGCACCACTGGCAGACAAGATAAGACCGGCATCGCTGGAGGATGTTGTAGGACAGGAACATATCCTCGCTGCCGGCAGACCGCTCCGGCGCATAATCGAAAGCGGCAGGGTACCGAATATGATATTCTACGGTCCCTCCGGAGTGGGAAAGACTACCGTTGCCCGTATCATAGCCGAGAACTGCGGTATGTCGCTGTATAAGCTCAACGGCACCAATTCTTCCCTGTCCGACATAAAAGATGTAGTATCACAGATAGGCACATTCGGTTCTGAGAGCGGCATACTGCTTTACCTTGACGAGATACAGTATCTGAACAAGAAGCAGCAGCAGAGCCTGCTGGAGTACATCGAGAACGGCGACATAACCCTTATCGCCTCCACCACCGAGAATCCGTACTTTGCCGTGTACAACGCTGTTATAAGCCGGAGCACCGTGTTTGAATTCAAGCCTGTGCCTGCTGAGCAGCTCATTCCGGCGATACGCCGTGCCTTCCGTATCATAGGGGAGGACAGCGGTACTGAGATGGAGGTGCCGGAGAACGTTATCCGCACTATAGCCTACAGCTGCGGCGGAGACGTCCGGAAAGCCATGAATACAGCGGAGCTGTGTGCGCTGTGCGGCGAGATAAAGGATGGCAGGACAGTTGTAGCCGAGGATTCGCTGGAGATACTTGCACAGCGCAGCAATCTGAGGTATGACCGTGACGGCGACCAGCACTACGACCTGCTGTCGGCGTTCCACAAGTCGGTAAGAGGCTCGGATGAGAATGCTGCCCTCCACTATGCTGCACGGATCATGGAAGCAGGGGACATCACATCGCTCTGCCGGAGGCTTCTCTGTATAGCCTGTGAGGACGTGGGGCTTGCCTACCCCCAGGCAATACCGATAGTGAAAGCCTGTGTGGATTCAGCGGTACAGCTGGGACTTCCGGAAGCACGTCTTCCTATAGCCGATGCGATAATACTCCTTGCAACAGCGCCGAAGTCAAACAGTGCGTATCTGGCAATGGCAGCGGCGATGGATGATCTGAAGTCCACGGATGCACTTGATTTCCCACGTCATTTACAGAACGTCCACTTTGACGGAAAGGGGGCAAAGGTCGTGGGGCAGCACTATCTCTATCCCCATGACTATCCGAATCACTATGTCCGTCAGCAGTACCTTCCCGATGCACTTGCAGGTCACGTATACTATCAGTTCGGCGACAACAAGCAGGAACAGGCGGCATTACAGTACCGAAGGAAGCTGCTTGCAGATGAAGAAGGCAGGAAGGACTGACACTCCGCCGCTGTGTGTAAACAAACAAGCCCGTAAGCAGTATGGACTGCTTACGGGCTTTGGCATTCATGCAGGATCACTCAACAGTAACGCTCTTTGCCAGATTTCTGGGCTTATCTACATCATATCCCTTTGCAACGGATACATAGTATCCAAGGAGCTGAAGGGGAATAACGGAAAGGCTTCCGGCGAAGTGTGGATCGGTCTGAGGGATGTATATGGTAAAGTCGGCAAGATCCTCCATGCTGTAGTTGCCATAGGTGGTAAGTCCCACAAGTGAAGCACCACGGCTCTTGACCTCCACCATATTGCTGACTGTCTTTTCATAGAGGTCAGGCTGAGTCAGTACACCGATAACGGGGATGCTGTCCTCGATAAGACTGATAGGACCGTGCTTCAGTTCTCCGGCAGCATAAGCCTCGGAGTGGATGTAGCTGATCTCCTTCATTTTGAGGCTGCCCTCCAGGGAGATGGCGTAGTCGATACCTCTGCCGATGAAGAAAGCGTCCTTTGCAGCTGCCAGCTTGTTTGCATACCACTGGATACGCTCCTTGTCCTCAAGGACCTTTTCGATCTTTTCGGGGATAGTGTCAAGTTCCTTCAGGAGTGCGTCATACTGCTCCTGATCCATTTCACCTCTTGCCTTTGCGAATCCTATTGCAAGGAGGTAGCCTGCGATAAGCTGAGTGCTGTAAGCCTTTGTAGTAGCAACGGAGATCTCCGGGCCGGCGAGAGTGTAGAATACATTATCAGCTTCACGGGCAATGGAAGAACCTACAACATTTACGATGCCGAGAGTGCTTACGCCCTTTTCCTTGGCGAGTCTGAGAGCTGCAAGGCTGTCGGCAGTCTCACCGGACTGGCTGATTATGATGACCAGGCTGTCCTTTAACAGAGGCATCTTTCTGTAGCGGAACTCAGAAGCAAGCTCCACACGTACAGGGATAGTTGTGAAGTCCTCTATTACGTACTGTGCAGCCATGCCGACGTGGTAAGCGGAGCCGCAGGCAACAATGTAGATCTGTGAGATCTTCTTCATTTCCTCATCTGAGAGACCGATACTGCTGAAGTCGATCTTTCCGTCCTTGACAACTGAGTTGATAGTATCTCTGACTACCTTGGGCTGCTCATGGATCTCCTTGAGCATAAAATGCTCGTAGCCGCCCTTCTGAGCGGACTTAGCGTCCCATTTGATCTCGGTAAGTTCCTTGGTTATCTCTTCACGGTCGATATTGTAGAATGTGACATTTCCCTTACCGAGGCGTGCTATTTCCATATTGCCGATGTAGTAAACGTTCCTGGTGTAATTGAGTATGGCAGGAACGTCGGAGGCAACATAGGATTCTCCTCCGGTGATACCGATTATCATGGGGCTGTCCTTACGTGCGGTATATATCTCGCCGGGGTAGTCACGGAACATGACACAGAGTGCATATGAACCTCTTATGCGGATCATAGCACGGGCGATAGAGTCCACAGGGCCGAGACTGTACTTCTTGAAATAGTAGTCAATGAGCTTTACAGCTACTTCTGTATCGGTCTGTGAATTGAAGGTATATCCGCTCTTTGAGAGCTTTTCACGAAGCTCCTGATAGTTTTCGATGATACCGTTGTGTACGGCGATAACATTCTCGTCGTCGCTGGAGTGAGGGTGGGCATTGAGAGTAGAGGGTTCACCGTGTGTAGCCCAGCGTGTATGACCTATACCGCAGTCGCCGTGTACAGCCTCGCCGTTATTGGTCATCTTCTGGAGTACTTCCAGCTTTCCCTTTGCCTTTACGACCTCAGGCTCCTTATCGCCGTCACGTACAGCGATCCCGGCTGAGTCGTAGCCTCTGTATTCGAGCTTGGAAAGTCCGTCAAGGAGTATCGGAGCTGCCTGACTGTTTCCTGTAAAGCCTACTATTCCGCACATTTGTTGTTGTCCTCCTGTTCTTAGAACTGCCTTTTCCGGCAGGGTAATATATAGTTTATTATACACTATTAAGGAAGGTTTGTCAACTGTTGTATAATAGCAGGAAACGACTTCGTTTATCGTTGATATCACGAAGGAAATGATAATGAAAAAAGTGCGTTCCCGAAGGAACGCACAGTGTATGCGGAGATCATGGCTCGTATTTCTTTATCTTCGTAGTTATCAGGTCTGCGATATGAGTCATAGTGTCCAGCTTTTCCTTATCATTTGAAGCTGTGCAGGTGAAGGTCATGAAGGGACGGTTCGTCTCAGGTATGCAGAGATGTGCAACAAAGTGAACGTCAATGTATTCTCCGTCAGAGTCGTAGCCTGCTTTGATCGTACCCGAGATACGGCGTGCAGGAGTTCCGAGGAAATCCTCTTCAGTGTTCTCGTCAATGGTATACCTTGAAATATCTTCATTGGTACTTTTATCATAATAGTCACGAAGCATAACATCTATGTCTTTAAGAAAGTGATCCTCCAATAATGAATCGAGGTTACACTCTATATTATCGTTGTTGTAAAACAGACGATCCTGAAAGTAAACGACCTCTTTTGCGTCATAGCTTCTTTTTCCATCTACAAAATCTTCGTCCCAGAGTGTCTCTGTCACGTATACAGTGTCCATCGTATACGGCATTTTTTTCAGTGATGCCGGACGAGGAATGGAGAATTTTATATCATAAACATCACTGTACACGATCTCTTCCTCTGCGTTCTCGTCTTTCTTATCATCTGCCGGTGTGTCCTGAGCATCAGCGCTTGCGCTGTTTCCTGCGGTATTGTCTGATGCAGGTGTGTTGTCCTGAGATGCAGTGCTTCCGCAGCCTGTCAGCATAAGAGCTGCCAGACAGATAATGCAGATATGTTTTTTCATAATTATCCTCCTGTCATTGATCTGATATTTAATTAAAGCTGAAGAAAAAAATAACATAATTATTATATCATATAAGCGAAGCGTTATGATATAATTGCCCGATATGCAGGGAGCAGATCTCTGATCTGCGTAT
>DNLQ01000172.1 GCA_003488415.1 Ruminococcus sp.
AGTCCTTCGCCTTCCAGAAGCTCGGTTACGAGACCTTCAAGGAGCTGGATGCCGGCGAGATCGTGAAGATCACTGAGGACGGCTGTGAAGTCCTCGATCCCGGCGATCCCTCCAAACTCAAGATATGCACCTTCATGTGGACTTATTACGGCTACCCTACTGCTGTGTACGAGGGAGTCAACGTTGAGGTCATGCGTACACGCAACGGCGAGATCATGGCTGAAAACGATATCAATAACGGCTGCCTCCCCGACGTTGACTACGTATGCGGTGTACCGGACTCAGGTACTCCCCACGCCATAGGCTATGCCAACAGGAGTGGCATCCCCTTTGCCCGCCCCTTCATAAAGTATACACCCACCTGGCCCCGCAGCTTCATGCCTACAAACCAGAGCATGAGAAATGTGGTCGCAAAAATGAAGCTGATACCCGTTCACGAGCTCATCGAGGGAAAAAGGCTCCTGTTCGTGGACGACAGCATAGTGAGAGGTACCCAGATGCGTGAGACCGTGGAGTTCCTCTACGAGAACGGCGCTAAGGAAGTACATATGCGTTCTGCCTGTCCCCCTATCATGTACGGCTGCAAGTACCTCAATTTCTCACGCAGCCACTCCGAGCTGGAGCTTATCGCAAGACAGATCATCCATGAGTTCGAGGGCGAGGAGGGCGTGAAGTATATCGCCGAGTACAGCGATTCTTCCACCGAGAGAGGCAAGCGTCTGCGTGACGAGATCTGCCGCAGACTCAAGCTCACTTCCCTGGAGTTCCAGTCTCTCCCGGGCAAGGTGAAGGCTGTGGGACTCCCCGAATGCAAGCTCTGCACCTACTGCTGGAGCGGAAAAGAATAATACTTTGATTTGTTGCTCCGCCGATCTGCCTGACGATCCAGCCGGAACCGATCTCCCGGCGCAGTCCCGTGACATACCCTTAGTGCCGGTTCTTACGGACGGCTTTTGTCAGCGTTTCCTCTGCGGAGCATTCAAGCTATCTGACAGCTACTATAATGGAGGATTTTTATATGAACAACAACAGTTTTTCCGAGAGCTACAAGAAGGCAGGCGTCGATGTTACAGCAGGCTACAAGGCTGTTGAACTGATGAAGTCACACATCGCCCGCACAATGACTGCCGGTGCGCTCTCTGGCATCGGCGGCTTCGGAGGTCTTTTCGAGCTGGATACCACTGGTATCTCCAAGCCCGTCCTCGTTTCCGGCACCGACGGAGTCGGCACCAAGATCAAGCTGGCTTTCGTTATGGATAAGCATGATACCGTCGGTATCGACTGCGTTGCCATGTGCGTCAATGATATTATCTGCTGCGGCGCAAAGCCTCTGTTCTTCCTGGACTATATCGCCTGCGGAAAGAACTACCCCGAGAAGATAGAGAAGATCGTTGCAGGTGTGGCTGAGGGCTGCGTCCAGGCTGGCTGTTCCCTCATAGGCGGCGAGACTGCCGAGCATCCCGGTCTTATGCCCATCGACGAGTACGACCTGGCAGGCTTCTCCGTGGGAGTGGTCGACAAGGACAAGATACTCAGACCGGATACCCAGAAAGCCGGTGACGTCCTTATCGCTATCAAGTCCAGCGGAGTCCACTCAAACGGCTTCTCACTGGTAAGAAGCGTTTTCGATATCAACCAGCAGAACCTCAATATGCACTTCGATGACCTCGGTACTACCCTGGGCGAGTGCCTGCTGACTCCCACACGTATCTACGTCAAGGCTGTTCTCAGCCTCCTGGAGCAGGTGAATGTCAAGTCCATTTCACATATCACCGGAGGCGGCTTCTACGAGAACATCCCCAGAGCCCTCCCCAAGAACCTCGCTGCAAAGATCGAGCGTGACGCCGTTGACGTTCTGCCCATCTTCAAGCTCATCGCAAGAGCCGGTAATATCCCGGAGCGTGATATGTTCAATACCTTCAATATGGGTGTCGGCATGATCGTCTCCGTTGATAAGAACGATGCTGACAAGGCTGTAAGCGTTCTGAAGGATGCCGGTGAGGAGGCTTACGTTCTCGGAGAGCTGGTAGAGTCAGAAGAGGGAGTTATCATCTGCTGATGTACCTCCTTCTTATCGCAGGCATCATAGCCGTCCTTATGGGACTTGCCCTCGTCTTCGCCGGTATCCGGCAGGGTATGGATCATATCTCCTCAGAGGAGAATTTCACGGAGACTGAGGGCTATGTGATCGACATCAAGTCAAGACTCACTGCCTGCACCATACATTACATCCCCGTCATTGCAAGAGAGTACAGCGCCGTTATTCAGTTCAGGACCGACGGCGGCGAGGACGTGACCGCTTCAATGCCCTTCATCATGAAGTCCTCACCTGCCTTTGCCGATTACCGGGCAAGTCTTGAAAACGGCGTTCCGCTCCCCGTTAAATACGATCCGGAGGATCCTCAGAACTGCTTCTGCGGCGATAACAGAGGCTTCCGGGTGCGTGAAACAGTTTACAGGATCATCGCTGCTGTACCTGTGCTGCTGATCGGATACGCTCTTATCTGGTGGCACTTCAATATTTAAGGGTGTGATCTTTTTGAAAAAGCTCATCTCAGTCCTGCTGCCTGCACTTCTCCTCGCCGGCTCTGCTGCCGGTACTTCCGCTGTGTCAGCAGGCAAAGACTCCAGGGATATCAACGGCGACGGCAGAGTCGATGCCTTTGATGTTGTGGCTGCAAGGAAACACAGCCTCCCGGCTGACGAGCTGAACAGTATCGCAGATTTCGTGCTGGGTAAGGATGCCCCTGCTCCTCAGTCCTCTGACTTCACTGTCGACGAGAGCTGCATCCTCGAACCTAAAGGCACTGTCCACACCGGCGACGGCACCTTCTACGGCGGAGGTTATGTGGGCGGATGCGCCATGCTTGATCCCGTATCCACCGATTACTGGATCGTTGCCATGAACCTCGCCGACTACAACGAGGGACAGCTTGCCGGTGCATACCTTGAGGTAACAGGTGAGCTGGGTACTATCAATATGCTGGTGACTGATCTGCTGCCGGAAGGAAAAAAAGGCGATCTCGACCTCTACGTGGACGCTTTCCCGCTGATCGCTCCGGCTGAGAAGGGCAGAGTCCCGGTGAGCTGGAAGATAGTACCGCTGGATACTGCCGCAGACGCTCCCGTCTGCTATAAGTACAAGGAGGGTACTACCGAGTTCTGGTGCGGAGTGCAGGTGCGCAATCACCGCTACCCCATCACCCGGCTGGAATACCTCGACGAAAACGGCGAGTTCCGTGAGATCGGACGCCGGCGCTATAACTACTTTGAATCTGACAAAATGGGCAAAGGCCCGTTCACCTTCCGTATTACGGATATTTACGGTCAGGTCATCATAGACAGGGATATACCGCTCTCCTATGACGATACTGAAATAATACCGGGACACGTTCAGTTCCCGGAATAAGCGGAGGACGCTATGAAAGTTGACACTATCGACTATATCTGGGTCATCGTTTCCTGGTGCATAATCGGATTCAGCTTCTACAGGAACCATCTGTCATCAGGCATAATCATCGTTTATTTCCTTATGGTCATCGTCTTCTTCATCCACATCTTCATGGCAAGAAGGAGAATGGCAGGTACCGAAAGAGCCTACGGCGAGATCACCGGATATCAGATGAAGGATAACAGGCTCTCACTGAAGGACGGCAACTGGATGTACCCTGTTGTCAGGTACGAGACCGAGGACGGCAGAGTGGTGAACTCTGTTTACAGCATCGCTTCAAAGGAACAGATATACAGCATCGGTGACTCAGAGCTGATATGCTATGACCCCGCAGATCCGCTTTTCTTCTACTTTGCCGAGCGTGAAGGAGACCTCACTGCAAGCTACTACCGCTACATGATAGCCGGCGCAGTGATAACTATTGCCCTCTTCTTCCTGTCCCGGGCATTATTTGGAGGCTGATGGAAATGAAGAACATTATCGTACTGGTGTCCGGCGGAGGTACTAACCTCCAGGCTCTTATCGACGCCCAGGATTCCGGTATCATTCAGGGCGGCAGGATCACCTGCGTGATCTCCTCAAAGCCCGGTGTCTACGCCCTTGAAAGAGCCGCTAAAGCCGGCATCCCTACAAGAGTCATCCCCCGCAAGGAGTTCCCCGACAGCCTCTCCTACAGCCGTGAGATACTTGCAGCTCTGAACGAGGAGAAGGCTGACCTGGTAGTTCTTGCCGGATTTATGACCATTCTTGACCAGTGCGTCACAAAGGCTTACCCCTATAAGATAATCAACGTCCACCCGGCACTTATCCCTTCCTTCTGCGGTGAGGGCTTCTACGGACTCAGAGTCCACGAGGCTGCGCTGGAGTACGGCGTCAAGGTGAGCGGTGCTACGGTACACTTCGTCAATGAAAAGGCTGATGCAGGCGCTATTATCCTCCAGGGTACGGTGGCAGTGGAAAGCACCGATACTCCGGAGATACTACAGAGACGCATTATGGAAAACGTGGAGTGGAAGCTCCTCCCAAGAGCAGTCTCTCTGTTCTGCCAGGACAAGATCGACATCGTTGACGGCAAGGCTTTTGTGAGGGAATGATATGAGTACCCTCCTGAGCAGCCTGAAACAGAAACAGACCATTCAGAAGCTCTTCCTGTGCTTCATGATGTACGCAGTCCTCGGCTGGTGCTACGAGGTCGTGCTGGAGACTTTCATCTATAAATGGGGCTTCTCTAACCGTGGAGTCCTCTTCGGTCCATACTGCCCCGTGTACGGCGTGGGCGCACTCACCTTCCAGCTTCTCTTCGGAAGACTCAAAAAGAAAAAGGTCAGTCCCATGTGGGAGATAGTCAAGGTCGTGGTCATCTTCCTCGGATGTATGGCGGCGGCGACGCTTATCGAACTTGCCGCAAGCTACATCCTCGAAGCCGCTACAGGTACCTGGCCGTGGACTACATATGCCGATTATAAGTACAACTATCAGGCAAGGATCGCTCTTTCCACTTCCCTCCGCTTCGGACTGGGCGGAGTCATATTCATGTACCTGGTACAGCCCCTCTTCGACTGGATGCTCTCTAAGCCCAGCCGGAAAGCTCTCAACTGTATCGCACTGACTGCGGCTCTGATAGTCGCCGCAGACTGTATATACACCTTCATACTGAAATAAAGGAGAATCATTATGATAAAGCTCGATTTAGCAAAACAGCTCAGCTCTAATCCCTACCCCGGAAGAGGTATCGTCATCGGTAAGTCAGAGGACGGAAAATACGCCGTTACCGCTTACTTCATCATGGGACGCAGCGAGAACAGCCGCAACCGTGTGTTCGTTGAGGACGGCGAGGGTATCCGCACCCAGGCTTTCGATCCCTCAAAGCTCACCGATCCCCACCTTATCATCTACTCACCTGTAAGAGTACTCGGCAGCAAGCTCATCGTTACAAACGGCGATCAGACCGATACGAT
>DNLQ01000211.1 GCA_003488415.1 Ruminococcus sp.
AGCGAAGCGTTATGATATAATTGCCCGATATGCAGGGAGCAGATCTGATGATCTGCGTATCTGCAAGGGCTTTTAGATAAAAATATAATGAATGCTCTGCATTCATTATATCATATTATTCGTTGAATTTCAACAGAAAGTCTTGATTTTTTTACGATTTACGTATATAATTGTAAAGAAAACCAAGACAGGAGGACGCTTTATGAAAGTCATTCCCCCATGCCCGGAGAACATCCTCCAAGTGGGCAGGACAATAACTGACGGAGATACTCTTTTTCCGGTGCAGTCCGGCTCGGGCTGCCGTTTTATGTTCAGCGGCAGACGGCTCTGCATCGTCATCGGATGCGGAAAGGATATAGAGAACAGCGCTCCATTCTGCAACAAACCACGCTTTGCAGTCACTGTGAACGGCGTGTTCATAGTAAAGAAGGTGGCTGAGACAGCGGAGGAGGAATACACGATAATCGACAGCGATACTCCCGTTGATGCAGAGGTGTGCATAATAAAGCTGTCGGAGGCCGCTTTCTCCGTCGGCACAGTAAGGATACTTGCGGACACTGATGCCGTTATCCGTCCGGCACAGAAGCTCCCGTACAGGATAGAGTTCATCGGTGACTCCATAACCTGCGCTTACGGAGTCGATGACTCCAACACTCAGTCGGAATTCGCCACCGAAGCGGAGAACGCCATGAAGTCCTACGCCTGTAAAGCTGCCGGACTGCTCGGTGCAGAGTACAGTCTCTTCTCCTACAGCGGACACGGCATCATAAGCGGCTGGACCGATAACGGCGAGCGCAATACCCGTGAGATCATCGTCCCCTATTACAGGACTGCCGGATTCTCCTACGCCGCAGCTGCCGGAAGGAGAACTGAAGATATTCCCTGGGAAAACACCATGCTGCCCTGTGATGTGGTGACAGTGAACCTGGGTACAAATGACGCAAGCTACTGCAAGGCGCATCCCCAGAGACGTGAGGAGTTCCGGAAAGCCTACACGGACTTCCTGAGAACATTGCGGAGTTTCGCTCCCGATGCTTACATCATAGCCTCGCTGGGCATAATGAACCATGACCTGATGCCGGAGATAGAGGCTGCGGCTGAGGAGCTGAGGAATGAAGGGGACAGCCGGATAAGTGCGTTCAGCTTTACCGAACAGGACGGTATGCTGGGCTACGGCTCCAACTGGCACCCTTCGGCAGAAACCCATCTTCGTGCAGCCGGGGAGCTTGCAGCCTTCATCCGTGAAAAGGGCATTCTACAGAGGAAAGGATAAGAAATGGTACAGAAACAGAAGAATACAGGACTGCGCCTGGTGGTCATCGGACTGCTGATAATGGCAGCTCTCACAGCCGCACTGCTTGCGCTGGCAGTCGCTCACGCCAAAAACGATACCTACGTGGATATAGATCCTGGGACAGTTAAGCTGGTGCAGCTTGATCCGCCTTCAGAGGGCGATCCCATAGCCATAGTCGATACTACACTGGGCGAGTTCCGGTTCGTACTCTATCCACAGTACTCTCCAAAGGCTGTTGAAAACTTCATCTCTCTGGCGGAGTCCGGATACTACAGCAATACCTATGTATTCAACTCCGACAGCGGCGCATACTCTGCCGCAGGCTGTCCGCAGAAAAGCGGCACTCTCCCCGAAGGTGCGGACACTTCAAGGGAGCTTATCCCCCGTGAGCTGAGTCAGGACCTCTGGCCATTCCGGGGTGCGGTGTGCAGCCTTACTACCACAGTTGACAAGGGATTCAGGGAGTTCCTTGTGGGAGGCGGAGACTACTACAACGGCAGCCGTTTCGCTCTGATAAACAGCATCGAATTTACAGACGAGATAAAGGAACAGCTCTCCGCTGATACCACTATCCCCGACCTGAGCGCTGCGTTCCTGGAAAAAGGCGGGATACCGAACTTTTCCCAGCAGATGACTGTCATCGGACAGACCTACGAAGGACTTGACGTGATAGAGGCTCTGGCATCACTGGAGGTGCAGTCCAACGGAGTATACAAAGTGCCCGTTGACGACGTTATGATAAATTCCGTGACCATATCGGAGTACTCAGCAGAGGATTGAACGGAGTATCAGGAAATAATGTCTTTTTAAATAAATATTCCGTAAAGTTTTCCGGCGGTTTGACTTATAATGACCAAATTTATTCAAAAACTATTTACAAATGCTGGTTTTTGTAGTATAATGACTTAGTTAGCAATAATATTTTCTTCGTACAGCCTGTCACAAAGCTGACAGTGATGTACAGTTCAGATCATCAAGGAGTTGCTTATGTCAAGACTCATGAGAATCACAGCTGCTGCGGTATGCGGCGTCACTGCGTTTTCCCTCCTTACCGGATGCGGAAAGGATCTCAGCATAGGCGGAAGCGAAACTTCCTCCACCGTGGAGACCGGAGAAACACAGGAAGCTGTAAGTGTTATGAATTTTACTGCCCCCAAAGAGGGCGATACTATCATTGAGATAAACTTCAAGGACTACGGTACCGTCAAGTTCCGCCTGTTCCCGGAGTACGCCGAAAAGGGCACCGAGAACTTCGTCGAGCTGGCTAAGAAGGGCTACTATGACGGTCTTACCTTCCACCGTATCATCAAGGACTTTATGATACAGGGCGGCGATCCCCTCGGCACAGGCACGGGCGGAGAGTCTGCATGGGGCGGTAAGTTCGACGGCGGCACCGATCCCCACCTTATACACTGTGCAGGCGCTGTTGCCTACGCAAACAGCGGTTCCACCGCTACAGACGGAAGCCAGTTCTACATCGTAACCGGTACGGTATATCCGTCCGAGCAGCTCGATCAGGTAGGATCAGGTTTCAGTGACGAAGCCAAGGAGATATACAGCACTGACGGCGGCGCTCCCTGGCTGGACGGAAACTACACGGTATTCGGTCAGGTCTACGAGGGACTTGACGTTATCTTCAAAATACAGGCCACTGCTACAGACGCCAGCGATAAGCCCCTTGAGGACGTTATCATGGAGTCGGTAAAGGTAGGCACATACAGCGGCGAAGCCCTTCACTGGCATCTGAGTGATTACGACTTTGAAGAGCCTACAGAGGCTACCAAGGAGAATATTGATATAGCCAACTTTGAAGCTCCTGCCCAGGGGGACAAGATCATCACCATGACTATCAAGGATCACGGCGATGTTAAGTTCCGCCTGTTCCCGGAGTACGCTGACAAGGGCGCCGAGAACTTCATAGAGCTTGCAGAAAGAGGCTACTACAACGGTCTTACCTTCCACCGCATCATCAAGGACTTCATGATCCAGGGCGGCGATCCCGAGGGTACGGGCATGGGCGGAGAGTCCGCATGGGGAGGCTCCTTTGACGGCGGCACAGATCCCCACCTTATCCACGCAGCAGGCGCAGTTGCCTACGCAAACAGCGGTTCAACAGCTACTGACGGAAGTCAGTTCTACATCGTTACCGGTGAGGTCTACTCTCAGGACGATCTGCAGCAGCTCTCAGACTACGGCTACAGATTCTCCGAGAACGAGAAAAAGGTTTACTCCACAGCCGGCGGAGCTCCCTGGCTCGACGGCGGATATACAGTTTTCGGACAGGTGTTCGACGGTCTGGATATAATCTTCGACATTCAGAATACCGCTACCGACGAGGACGACAAGCCTTTGGAAGATGTTATCATCGAATCAGTTACCGTAAGTGAATACGACGGCAGCGAGCTTCGCTGGTATATATCCGATTACAGCGCAGACAGTGCAGCAGAGGCTGAGACAGAGGCGTCTGAGGAGACAGAGACTCAGGCAGAGGAAACCACAGAGACTGAGGATACACAGTCACAGGAAGAGACAGAGGCTGCTGAAGAAACTCAGGCAGAACAGGATCCCGCAGAATCCTGATAAGATAAAAGGATGATATTTATCCGGCAATGGGCTGGATGTCTTGATTTTATGTGCCGGACGCCATACCGGTGAAACAAAAGAAAATTTTCAGGTAAAAAAGATAGAGCCTGACATAAGGAGAGAAGTTTTTTGGATAAGTACGTCATCAGAGGCGGACGCCGCCTGGAGGGAGAAGTGGTCATCAGCGGAGCAAAGAATGCTGTCGTTGCTATACTCCCTGCCGTTGTTCTTTCAGACGAACCGTGTATAATCGACAATGTTCCTGATATAAGCGATGTCAGGATAAGTCTCCGCATCCTGGAGCATCTCGGCGCTAAAGTCGAGAAGCTGGGAAAGGATTGCTACAGGATCGATCCTACAACAATAAACAGCTATTGTGTACCCTATGAGTACGCCAAGAAGATGCGTGCGTCTTATTACTTCCTGGGAGCTCTCCTGGGCAAGTTCAACAAGGCAAGAGTCTCAATGCCCGGAGGCTGTCCTCTCGGCGACAGACCTATAGACCAGCACCTTATGGTGTTCTCCGACCTGGGAGCAAGACAGGATCTCAGTCAGGGCATGGTCGATCTCAGTGCGGACAAGCTCGTCGGACACGATATCTCTTTCAATGTCATCACAGTCGGCGGTACTATGAACGCTATCCTTGCAGCAGTAAAGGCTGAGGGACAGACTGTCATTGAGAATGCTGCCCGTGAACCTCACGTTGTTGACCTTGCAAACTTCCTCAACTCCATGGGCGCACAGATCATGGGTGCAGGAACAGAGACTATCAAGATCAAGGGCGTTGATCACCTTTACGGTACTAACTATACCGTTATTCCCGATCAGATCGAGGCTGGTACATTCATGGTAGCCGCTGCCGCCACAAGGGGCAATGTGCTTGTGAAGAATATCATCCCCACACATCTAAAGTCCATTATCGAGGCTATGGAAAAGATCGGCGTTGACATCGAGGTCTTTGATGACAGTCTCAGAGTGAAAGCTACAAAGCCCTTCACCAAGATCGACATCAAGACTGCACCGCATCCCCGCTTCCCTACCGATATGCAGCCTCAGATCTCCACTCTGCTGACACTGGCAGACGGAGTGAGCAAGGTAACAGAGGCTATCTGGGACAACCGTTTTGAGTACGTGAAGGAACTCAGACGCATGGGCGCTGACATCACCGTTGACGGCAAGGTGGCAGTTATCCAGGGGACAGGCAAGCTCAGCGGAGCTCCCGTCAAGGCTTGCGACCTGAGAGCAGGCGCAGCTCTTATCATCGCCGGACTCGCTGCAACAGGCGTTACCGAGATCGAGGACATCTATCACGTCGAGCGTGGATACGACTGCATGGAAGGCAAGCTCAGAGCCCTTGGCGCTGAGATCGAGAAGAAGGCTTTCCCTGATCCCGTTTCTTCGGAAACAGAAGCAACTGCATAAATAAAACAAGCGGCTCTTTTAAGAGCCGCTTTTCTTGTCTTGCGGTGAATGGTTCGTGCGAATGTCAGAGCCTTTCTGCCTTCGCTATATTTCATAAACGGCTCCCTGACAGCAGCAGCGCCGACAGCCAGACAACACCACCACTGACAGCCAGACCACCCGTGCGATAGCCGAATTTACTGACGAACCCGGACTAACCATAAAACCATCGGCAGCTATTCCACATAGCCCCAACTATAAAACCACCCGTGCGATAGCCGAATTTACTGACGAATCCGGACAAGAAGTAAAGGCAGC
>DNLQ01000264.1 GCA_003488415.1 Ruminococcus sp.
GCTGTCAGGGTTAGTGTTGTTTGGTTGCCGGTGGTTTTATGGCTGCCTTTACTTCTTTAATCCGGATTCATCGGAAAATCGGGCTATCGCACGGGTGTTTTTACTGTCAGGGTTAGTGTTGTTTGATCGCCGGTGGGATTGCTGTTATGGCGGTGTGTGCGGTGATGTTAGCGGTTTTGCGCCGGGGCAGTACGGAATAATCGCCGGGAGTTCATATATAATAAGGCAGCCCGTACAGGCTGCCTTATCGTTATCTCTTCTTTTTTTTGCCGGACTTCTTCTTTTTGCCGGACTTCTTCTTTTCAACAGATTCAAGGTACTCAGAGGGTGACATATCCTCTATTGCCATTTCCTCTGCTGTCTTTTCGTCCTCAGGTGCGGGAGCTTTTACTTCCTCAGCCTTCTCCGGCTTCACGGCATTTGCCGGCGCCTTTGACTTGAGTATCTCTTTCTTTGCGCCTGCGGCAGGAGTCTCCTCCTTTACTGTACCGGACTGCTTGCCGCTGCTCTTTGCAGTACTGTCTGCCTTTGCTGTTCCGAGCAGTACGGGATTATGCTTCTTGTCGTATCTGTAGAACAGTACAAGCACCGCAATTCCGAGTATCAGAAGCAGTATTCCTGTTCTGAATCCGGGAGGTGAATACTTCATTGTGACCGTATGATGTCCGGCAGGCAGCTTGACGCCTATAAGGGCATTGAGTATAGCAACTGTGCCTACCTCTGCGTTTGCAGCATTGTTCTGGTATACGTGCATCTCGTTGGATTCGCCGGGATTCCTTACTGTATCGGAGTAAAGGTCGGGGATCTTCTTGCCGTCCACCTTGATAGTCCAGCCGGGTTCAAGGGGAATGGAGGTGTACATGATCTGTCCCTCGTGTGCGTCGATCTCACCTGTCAGGAAGGAATCAGTGGTTTTCTTCATATCAAGGTTCCACTCGTCCTTTTTGAGAGCCTGGATGTCATTGTGGAATGCCTCGTAGTCCAGGGTGTAGAACTGGAAGTCCTTGACCATGATGTACTCGTTAGCTCCGGACTTGTCTGTCTGGATGATAGTAAGACGGATCTCTATCTCGTCGCCGGGGTTGAACTTACCGATATTGACGATGGAGTAGTCATAGCCGTCGTAGTAGGAACCGAAGCCGTCAAGCTGTCCTGTACCGGACTTGCGTCCCTTGTAGGTACCGTCCTCCGGATCCTTGACACCAAGCCACATATTGCACTTGTGGGGATTGTCGGATTTCAGGTACATATAGATATAGTCATCGGTCTGGGCAGTAATGTGTATCCTTACCGTAGGATCAACGGCATTGGGCAGAGCATCGTAGCAGTGCTGTCCGCCGTAGTCTCTCTCGGTACACTCGCTCAGCTCCACATCGGGGTTCTCGGAACCGGGCAGTCTCTTAAAGTACTGCTTAGGCTCCAGAGCGCCGGAATAATCGGGAGTATTTCCGGTAAGTGAGCTGAGGAAGTTGTTCATGCTGTTGAAGGGATTGTCATTGCCCAGGAAACTGAGTCTGATGATGTCGTCGTCAGCCATGCAGCCTATAGCGAGAGCGTCAGGGTTCTCGTAAACGTCCACCTTTGTCTCCTTGCTGCTGTTGTTCACATAGGTGCTGGAGTAGAGGTAGTTGTAGAAGGGGCTGAGCAGATTTTCACTGTTGTCGTGATTTCTTGCAGGATCATCGAAAACGTACTTTATGCCCAGGAGTGAGTCGGCAACGGGAGTATTTCCGTCATATCTTGTCTCATAGCTCTTGGTGGTATAGCCTAAAGTCTCGATGAAGTTGATGATGCGTGTGTTCATTACAGAGCTTGAATGGGATATACCCTTCAGTCCCCATGCCTGGTTGTCATTTACGTTACGGAAGAAGGTCTTTTCTGCACGGTAGAATCCGCTGTCGTGTTCCTCCAGCTCGTCCACCAGGGCAGGACCGCTCTGTATCTCGTCGTAGGTCTTGTGCTCGGAGTAGTAGACTTCCTTGTGTACCTTCCAGATAGTGTCGTATACGTTCACGCCTTCCTCAAAGATAACAAGACCTGCCAGACAGAGCACCAGTGCTGTACGTGCCTTCTTCTTTCCGGAATGGCTGTAGGCGTTGACAAGAACGACATACAGTGCAGCCAGTATCAGACCGAAAGCGATAGTACCCAGCCATATCCTTGTAAAGGTCTCGCCGTTGAGAGACTCCTCAGTCTTATACGGGAGCTTTGCTACGTACTTGTACTTCTCCTCGTTGTAGTTGAAGTTCTTCATCTGAATGGTGAAGAGGTATACAAGAGCAGCGATGCCGGTGTATATCAGGGCCGAGGACTTCACTGTCACCTTTGTTTCGCCCAGACGTGGGAACACATCTGCTGCCATTGAGAGCAGTACGAAGGAGAGCAGGAAGGAGTAGCGGTAGGGGAGCCAGTTAGGATCCTGACCGCCGTGCCACATCATATTTATAGGCTTTATCCACATACTGAAGAACAGTACAGCGATAAGCATTGAGTAGCCGGTCTTTCTGTTCCGGGTGATCTCCTTGTTCATGTAGAACAGGGGAAGGAGGGTAACTGTCAGGACTCCGCAGTATATCTCCGGACGTCCGTACAGTCTTGTACCCTCGTCCACGTTTACTGAGTAGTACTGGTTGGGGAGCAGCGTAGGCACAAGCTCGATGGGGTTGAACATAGTGCGGAAGCTGTAGTCAGGTGTGGAGAAATTGAACTTACCGAGAGCAAGTGCGTTGTATACAGGCATTATCATGATGTAGCTGCACATCAGCACCACGACGGTGGCAAGAGCCATGCGTCCGAACACTCTCAGATAGTCCTCAGCTCCACGGAACTTTTTCTTTGTGCCGAAGAACAGGTAGTAAACAAAGTATACCGCAACGAATATAGCAGCCATGTAGCCGATATAGAAGTTAGCGATGAAGAGTATTGCCAGGGGAATGATGTAGTTGAGCTTCCTGCCGTCGTCCACCAGGTACTCAACGCCGAGTATCACAAGGGGCAGGAGAACAGGTCCGTCCAGCCACATGGGATCTATCATCTGTATCGCATTGAAGGCGATAAGGGCATACATCGTACCGAAGATAACTGACGGCAGCCTGTCCACATTCTTGGACTTCTGTGCGTATATGGTGAAGGTCACTCCGGCAGAGCCTATCTTGCACAGCTGCATTATCATGATGCTTTCAAGTATCATCTTCCGAGGCAGCAGTATAACAATAAGCGTGAACGGACTTGCAAGGTAGTATCCAATAACTCCCTGGAATCCGCCGGAGAGGTTTCTCTCCCAGCTGTAGAGCATACTTCTTCCGCCCCAGAATGCGTCACGGATAGCCTCAAAGTAATGCACATACTGACCGTTGAGGTCGAGGACGAGTACCGAGCGCACATTGAAGGGGTAGACTCCGAATAGCGCATAGGCGATGAATGTCAGCAGAGCCGGTATCAGGAATGCCGCAGCATAGAAGGGAAATCTGGTTTTCCAGAAATTGCCTTCGTATTCTGAGGTGGGCGCAGTCAGAGCGCCTGCCGGTTTCTTACTGACAGCAGTTTTGATTGACAAAGCTGTCCCTCCTTTTTGTTTACAGGTATTAGCATAAAGTCATAATACCCGATTATATTATCCTAAATATTATACTATATTTTTTTATATTTTGCAATAGCTGGAGAGATTTTTTCTTAGCAGTCAGTTTTAAGCTGCCGCCAGCCGGACAATACCCACATTAAAACCACCAAAGCACCGCACACACCGCCCAACAGTAAAACCACCAAAGCACCGCACATACCGCCCACACAGCCAGACCACCGGCGACCAAACAACACTAACCCTGACAGTAAACCCATCCGTGCGATAGCCGGTTATCTGACG
>DNLQ01000201.1 GCA_003488415.1 Ruminococcus sp.
TGATCTCGCCCATGAGCCAGAAATCAGGCTTCTTGCCCTTGCAGAAGCTTCTTATGCGCTTGAAGAAATCGAAGTCGACGCAGTCAGCGGCATCAAAACGGATACCGTCAATGCGGAAATGCTCTATCCAGTAATTGACGGCATCAATGATATGATCGCAGACGCCGACATTGCGCAGATTGAGCTTGACGAGGTTATAGTGACCGTTCCAGCCTTCATACCAGAAGGGATCGCCGCAGGGGGAAGGCCCTCCGAAGTTGAGATTCTGGAACCAGCCGCAGTACCCGCTGCTCTGTCCCTTTTCCTGTATATCCACGAACTGCGGGAACTTTCTGCCTACATGGTTGAATACTCCGTCAAGTATCACACGTATCCCGGCTTCATGGAGCTTGTCGCATATATTCTTAAAGGACGCATTGTCGCCAAGTCTGCGGTCAATGGTCTTATAGTCTATGGTATCGTATCCATGCTCCACTGACTCAAAGACAGGTCCGAAGTATACAGCATCCACGCTCATTTCCTTCAGGTGAGGTATCCATTCCAGCACCTTGTCAAGACGGTGTACAACGGCTCCTCCGTCATTGAACTTCGGAGCGCCGCAGAAACCCAGAGGGTATATATGATAGATTATTGCGTCATCATACCAGTTCATATCCAAATTAACTCCTTTATAAAAAATCACTTTGTGCTGCCTTCCAGGAAGTAGGCAGCCTCCATGTCGGCAACGTTCAGCGCCAGTGCAAGAGGGTACATCTCCAGCGCCCTGCCGATACTGTTCTTGTCCTCAGTACCTGAGAAACCCATATGATACCTGATAGCAAAAGCCTCGTCACGGGTAAGTCTGTCCTCACCGTAGAGAAAGCCGGAGATTATGTATACTGACTTCTCACCGTGTCCGTAGGGAAGAGTATCGTTTATGGCATAGCACGGCACCTTCTCCCACTGTCCGGTAGTCTCGTTTTTCTTGTTGCGCATCTCTGTGGTATAAAAGTTCACCTTGCATACGTCGTGAAGAAGCGCAACGATAGCGATAGTCTCCTCGGAGTAATCCATACCGTAAAGCTCCTTTGTCCTCGGACGTGCAAGGTAGTCTTTAAGGCAGTGATATACATTAAGGCTGTGCTGTACCAGTCCGCCTTCATATGCTCCGTGATAGCGTGTAGAGCTGGGAGCGGTAAAGAAGTCGCTTTTCTTCAGGTATTCCAGCAGTTTATCAGCACCGCTGCGCTTGATATTTTCGGTGTATATCTTTATAAATTCCTCTTTGGCTGTCATAGCACAGCTCCTTTCTGTCGGGTATATGATTATTATACCACAAATGCGATAATAATTCAACTATTTCATTTCAAAGTTTCCGGATCTCCGGAAACCGGCAGGATCTTTCACTTTCAGTGCAGAGCCTTCATCACAATCCGAGTTCCCTGTAATCCTCCGGGATGAAACGGTGATAGGAGATATGGCAGCCGCCGTCCATACACGGTTCGGCAGTAAGGCAGTAAACGTACTCATCAGGTATGCCGTCGGTAAACCGCACTGCAAGATCGACCTCTTCGCTGTCAGGCTGACATACCTCTACTGAATCCGACCACTTCCGGAATAGTCCGACGACTTCATCAGCGGAGCTGACATGGGAACGAACTGTCTCTATAAGCTCAGAGATGAAGTCCTGAACGCCGTCCAGTTTTTCATGCACATAAGCCGTTCCCTCTGGCGGGATAGTGATACAGTACCCGCCTGATACCGGACGGGCTGTCAGTACTCCGAGACGAGGTGACACCTCCCGGCAGAACCTTTCCCACACCTGCTCCGTCCATGGCTCACCTGCAAGATGCTCAAGGGTGGAAAGCATATAGTTCAGGCTCATGGGACGTCCGCTGTAGCCCAGCTTTATCTGCGCCTCGTGTATATTGTCTGTCAGATTTTTTTCAAGTCTTTCAAATGACATAGTTTACCTCCGTGATCTGTCTGCATCGTATTATTATCGTTCCGATCGTATGAACGGGATCTGTTAAAAATCCCGGAGCAGCTGCTGAACTGCTCCGGGAGATGTGTTGTACTTACTTTTTAAGGGGCAGGTCAGTCTGCTTCAGCAATGAAGCATCCACCTTCTGAATGGTTATAGCATCTGTTCCGGTGATACCTTCCGTTCCGTCAACATCTGCGTTGATAAGTCCGGTCTCGGAAAGTCCGTACTTGCTCTTGTTTGCAACATACTGAAGAACTGAAACACAGTCGGCTACATTTACCTTTGTATCGCAGTTCGCATCGCCGTAGAATACATTTCCGGGTACAGAGCCGGTTGCAGGAACTTCTGCATCTGTAGGCTTGGGCGCATCTGTTACAGGTGAAGCTGTGGGTACAGGAGCATCTGTAGGCTTTGGAGCTTCGGTCTTTGGCTGCGGATCTGAGCCTGCGGATGTAGGCTTCTGTGCAGCACTTCCGAGACCTGATTCAAATGTACCGTCAGGTTCTTCGCCGTAATACAGCTTGCCGTTGATATAAACAGGAACGTACTTGCTTACTATTCCGTGTACAACGCCGTCCTTATCAGTCTCGCCCTTAGCTGTTGCAAGAGTCTTGAAGGAAGGATCGTTCGAGGAATCCCAGCCGCTGCCGTAATCCGGCATTACAAGTGCAAGGAGTATCTCACACTGCTGCATACCCTCTGATACAGGGAGGCAGGCTCTTCCGTCAGGGAACGTTACCTCAACGTAGTAGATGTCTCCGTCATAGTGCTTTATTCCGGAGATAGTTGCAGGTGTGACTCCGTTTGCAGCGTACATCTCAGACTGGTTTCTGTCGCAGCGGATAACAACGTCCTCAGGATTCTTTCCGGCAGCCTTTACCTCGCTGAGATCCATATAATAGCGGAATGAGAGATTGTCCTGACGTCTTGCCGGCCATGCGGAGTGGTTTGTGAGCTTGCAGCTTACGGTCTGTCCGGAGCTGTCGCCTGTCTTTGCCTGTACCTCCACGTAGAACTCAGGGCCGTCATGCTCCTCGGCAGGCGGGAATGACGGATCAGATGTTCCGCCGTACTTGTCTATCATCTTGCAGAGAAGAGCTGTAAATCCGGCATTGTAGTCGGTGGCTACCTCGTTGTTTATGTAGTTGTTTCTGTCGTCAACGTATGAACCGTCCTCAGCAGGGCCTCCTACCAGTGCGCCGTAGAGAATATGGCGGTTCTGTGCGGGAGTATAGATATCGTTCTTCCAGGAACCGTGAGCGCCTCTGTGGTGAGCGTTGTGTGCTGACTTCTCACCGAATCCCACAACGTAGCTCTGCTTCAGGGGGTTATCGCCAAGAGCATAGTTTATCTGGTTCTCATAGAACTCCTCTGCTCCGGCAGGCACCTTGTCCTTGAGTACAGTATCCGAAGCGCAGGCAACGATGAAGCCCGCTGTCTCGGCGTATCTCAGACAGCCCCAGTTGTGGACATACGCTGCCTTTCCGTCCATTTTCTTAATGGTATTTATCATATAGTCTACGTGCTTCTCAACACGGGCTATATAGGTGGGATCGTTGGTATTCTGAGCATAGAGCAGCATTCCGCCCTGCATTGTATCATCCCAGCACTGACACCAGGTATACTTCAGCTCGTCAGAGCCAAGCTCTGTATCGAGATTGGGTATATAGGACTTTGCCTTATCCAGATAGTCAGCTTTGCCTGTAGCCTTGTAAAGCCAGTTTGCAGCCCAGAACAGCTCGTCATAGAAGTGGCTTGAACGGTAGAAGCCTGAAGCGTTGCTGTCATTGTATACACTATCGCTCCTGGAAGCATCAGCCAGCTTGAACAGGTTTTCAGCGTGCTTAATATAGGAAGCAGTCTTTGAGCTGTCGATCCTGCCGTCAAGTGCAAGGCTTCCGGCAGCCAGTGCAGCAGCCATTCCGCCGAATACGCATGAGCAGCCCTTTGATGACTTGAATATCTCTCTTGTGTCAGCATAGCTTCCGCCTGCATCCTCCATACCGTACTGGTATACCTCTACAGGTCCCCACCAGGTATGATCCTGTGTGCCGTTGCCCACCTGGAATACAGCCTCGTCGCCAAGGTCGCAGTCAGCAAGATAGTCCATTACGAACTCCAGATTGTTCACGTAGTTCTGAAGCTCTCCGGACTTCTCAACTCCGTCGGGATACTGATAGAGTCCCCACGCCAGCATAGCAGCAGAGTAAGACATCGGCAGATTGAACTTTACATGGTCTCCGGCATCGTACCATCCGCCCTTGATCTCGTCGATCATGGTGGAATCGGCACGCCACTCAACACGGTTCCATGACGGCAGAGGACCTGCCTGCTGGCACTCGTAGAAGTAAAGAGACATCTGCAATACGTCGGCGTAGTTATAAGCGCCGGCAGCATTTACGGGAGCGATCGGTACAGCTCCCACGGAAGCGGCAAGCATTGCTGCCGAAAGCGCTCCCGAAACGATTTTCTTGTACATAGTACACTCTCCTCTCATGTTATTCACAGCCGTACCCGGCTGTGTCCCTCATGTATACTACTTTTTATTTTAATCTATTGCAACAGAAAAGTCAAGTCATTGTCGGTCATTTTATGCACATCTGACCGATTATTGCGGTCAGATCCACGATCAGCCGTGCAAAAAAGAAGCTGTCCCCTTTCATATCATAAAGCCGCAGACCGGAACTTTCTTCTGGATAAAGACTGTCAATGCCTTTTGAATAAAATGATTGACTGTCAACAGGAAATGTGATATAATATAAAGATAAAAGGGAGGGCGGATCTATGGAGTTCTTTATTGCGCTTATTGTGATCATCGTGCTGCTCAAGATACTTGGTGTCAGCAACGAGGCTATCGCCCTTGGCGGCCTCGGACTCATTGTTCTCATCATAGTCGGGACAGCCCTTATGTTTGCATTTATGTGCATTTCAATGATCTTCTGCCGCAGGAGAGATGCTGTTTTTACCCGTATCGACTCTTCACGCAGCGGAAGAATGAAGGTTGCATATTATACTGTTGACGGTGAGGAATATCCGTGTGTGTTCCCGAGTGAAATGATACTGACTGACAAGATGTACCGCAGCGACCGCAGCGGTAAGGTGCTGTTCAATAAATACTGGAACTGCGTCTACGATAAGTGGTGCATCATCACCTGCATCGTGGGACTGCTGTGCTTCGGGGCGGCTTCGGTATTCACACTGTCTGTGATAATCTCTGTACTATATCTCTGATCGGAAGGAAGTTGAAAAATGGAAGAACATACCTGCGGCTGCGGAGTACACAAGGATATTGTAGAAAAGGTCTCAAAGGTAATGCCGGACGAGGAGATACTTTATGAAGCGGCGGAGCTGCTGAAGGTCTTCGGCGACTCCACAAGGATACGCATAATATTCGTTCTGTGTCAGAGTGAGATGTGCGTGTGTGACATCGCCGATCTGCTCGGTATGACTCAGTCCGCTATCTCGCATCAGCTTCGTGTGCTGAAGCAGGCAAGACTCGTTTCCTCACGCCGTGACGGCAAGACTATATTCTATTCACTGTGCGATTCACACGTACAGAAGATATTCTATTCAGCAATGGAGCACGTAATGGAATGAAACAGAAGATCTTTGATTTCCATACCCACGCATTCACTGACAAGCTGGCAGAAAGAGCCATTGCAGGACTTGCAGAGACCAGCGGGATAACTCCGTCAACTGACGGTACCCTTGCAGGACTGCGAAGGATCATGGCTGAAAGGGGGATAAGCGCCGCAATGATACTCCCCATCGCCACAAAGCCTTCACAGCAGCACACTATCAATAACTGGGCTGCTGAGATCATGGGAGATGGTATCTACTGCTGCGGCACTGTTCATCCGGATTCGGAAGACATCATGCAGGAGCTTGAAAGGATAAAGGAACTGGGACTGTACGGTCTGAAATTCCACTCTGAATACCAGTCCTTCCGTCCCGATGAGGAGCGTATGATCCCGGTATACCGCAGAGCCGGCGAACTGGGACTGTTTGTGGTGTTCCACGGCGGCTGGGATCCGTACTGCAAGGGAGAAGTGCTTGCCGATCCGCTGAGCTTCGCTCATGTGGCAGACAGATGCCCGGATACCACTATCATAGCTGCACATATGGGCGGTATAAATATGGCAGACAAGGTGGAAAGCGAGCTTGCCGGCAAATTCGGCAGGCTGTACTTCGATACCGGAGTGGTTGCAGACTACCTCAGCGACGAGCAGTTCCTGCGCATCATCGAAAAACAGGGTGCAGACAGGATACTCTTCGGCAGTGACGTTCCCTGGGACGATCCGTCAAAAGAACTTGCCATGATAGAAAGAGCACCTCTTACATACGCCCAGAAGGAGCTTATACTCTGCGGCAACGCAGAAAGACTTACAGGAGAAAAATGATCCGGCTATCACGAAAGGGGGCGGGAACGGATGAGTGACGAGGAAAAACAGGAAACGCCGGAAGGCATGATAAGTGTCATAGATGAATTTGACTACTCCACCCAGAGCAAGGAGTACGGCATCGGCTTCAGGAAATGGCGCAAGAAGAAAGAAAACCCCTTCTCCTTCAGCTTTGAAAGAAATCCAAAGGAAAGCGTATACGTTGACGGCAGAGGCTTCATGGTAGGCTCTGCAAAGGATGCGGAAAAGGAAGCACTTATCCGTGTATTCTACGTCATAGGCAACGCCGCCCTTATGTGGATAGTGATCGACAATATCATCGGCAAGCTGCTGATACAGATCCTCTCAATAGCCGGCATGAATATACATACCAACTATTTCAGCAATACGATCTACGGCGGCCCTACTGAGATCGTACTGACACTGATACTTATCACTTCACTGAAGATCCTTGTACCGGCACTGTACCTACAGCTAAGGCTCAGACTTCCGCTGGGTGTGGCAATGATGAACTCAAAGCACGACTCACAGGGACTTGTGGGATCTATAGGAGTAATGCTGATAATATGCAGCCTTCTTGCACTCCCCTCCGCTTACTC
Organism: Ruminococcus sp.; assembly: GCA_003488415.1. Classification (GTDB taxonomy): domain Bacteria; phylum Bacillota; class Clostridia; order Oscillospirales; family Ruminococcaceae; genus Ruminococcus. The sequence continues at coordinate 6,966 of DNLQ01000201.1, forward strand.
CGGAGAGACCAAGGAGATATATACCTTCTTCAGGTCGCTGAATACAGATGTATCCGTATGGGATCAGACTGAATATACGATCTATACCCTGTTCGATGTCATAGTCGTTGCGGCAGGCCAGGAGCTTTTCTTCCGTGGCGCTATGTTCGCTGTCCTGAGACAGTTCGGCGATAAATTCGCTATAATCATGACTGTTATTACAGAGGTCCTGCTTGTGAAGGATATGCACGATGTTCCGTCTACCATACTTGTAGCACTGGTAGCTTCCTTCGGTATGCTCAGAAGCGGAACTATATTCACAGCAGTTGCCGTGGACGTAGTGTACAAGACCTATGTGCTTGCAATAGCGGTCATGGAAGGCGATACTTCACAGGAAATGCTGTTGACAAGAAATCTGTTTATGGTCCTTATGCTGTGCCTGGGAGCGCTGATGCTGCTGCTGGCATGGATCCTTTCCAAAATGCGCTACAGAAAGACACTGGCGGAAGTGGAGTACGAACTGACGCTCCAGGAAAAGGTGATACACTCCCTGAAAGTGTTCCCCTACTCGGCAGTTGCCGCTATCAGTCTGGTATACACTATTGTAAGGGCGGTGCTGTAATATGGACAGACATGAAATATATATGCGGCGGGCTCTTGAGCTCGCCGCCGCTGCTGCTGATGAGGGCGAAGTGCCTGTAGGTGCGGTTGTAGTAAAGAAGTCCACAGGGGAGATCGTGGGAGAAGGCAGAAACAGGCGTGAGAAAGCTAAAAACGCACTTGCCCACGCAGAGATCGAAGCCATAGATCAGGCGTGCAGAAAGCTGGGCGGCTGGAGACTCCCTGACTGTGCTATTTACGTCACCCTTGAGCCGTGCCCCATGTGCTGCGGCGCTATCATCAACTCACGTATCGACGATGTGATATTCGGCGCTGAGGACTTCAAAAGCGGCTCGGCAGTTTCAGTGCAGCATATGTTTGAACTGCCGTACAACTGGTTCCCCTCTGTTACAGGAGGTGTTCTGTGTGAGGAATGCTCAGCTGTCCTCACGGAGTTTTTCCGTAAGCTCCGCCTTATCCGCCGCCGTGAGAAGACAGGTGCTCAGGAGGGCAACAGTTAAAACAAAAATATTTTTATGATAACTATTGACACGCACCGGTTTTTCTGATATAATATTAAGGCAGTCAAATGATGCTGCAATGCGAGTGTGCTGGAATAGGC
>DNLQ01000091.1 GCA_003488415.1 Ruminococcus sp.
GTATGAACTGGAACACCGCTCCCATGAAGTAATATGAGAGAGGCATCCTCTTGAGCGTGATGCCCGGGAATCCGAAACGGAAGATCAGAGCGACGAGAACGATCTGTATGATTATGGTCGCAGCGTTAGCGTACACCGCCCTCTCGAGCTCCGTATAGCTTGCGAACCTCCACATGCTCCGGTACATCTTGAAGTATCTGAAGGTGATGATGCAAAGGATAGCGTAGATAGGAGCTGCGATCAGCCATACCTGGAAGTACGCTCCCTGGATAGCGGAGAACTTCAGGTCAAACCTGAGCCAGAGCGCAACAAAATACGCCACAGTCACTGCTACCACGTCATAAATGCCGAGGTATGCCGATACGAGCTGCGCGTGTCTCATGTTTTTCATATTCTGATCTACGATCTTTTCTATGCTGGCAGGTTTCTTATCCATTTATTTCCGAATCTCTTTCATGCGGCAACTGATCGATGCCAACATTCGTTTTATTATACCAAAATTACGCCTTTATTTCAACACCCTAAAACAACTTGCAGGTTAAAACAGACAACTCCCGTGACCGATAAAAAGTGACCGGAGAGCCCCGGTCACTTCATTTTCTGGGTTTTTTGATGTTCTGAAATTATTTTACGACCACTACATTCGAATCTTCGCTTACGTCGAAAATGGCCTTTGCGGATGCGTCGCTTATGAGTGTCGTTCCTCCGAGAACGGCGCCGTAGCTTATTCCGTTTCCTCTCACGTAATTCTCAGCAGCTGACGTCTTTCCGTTCGCGGTGAGAATGAGGGGTGCTCCCATGGAGTTAGCCAGGGAACCTCCGCAAAGCCCGTCGGGGAAATTGCCTCCGAAGGCAAGCACTGCACTTGAAGTGATCGCGTCAAAGTAGTGCTCCGCAAATAACTGAGAAGTCTCATAGCGGTCCTTGCCGCCTACCCTGTAAACGTCACCGTAGGCTTTAAGCTGGGTGAAGATATTTTTGCTCACAGCTCCTGTTCCGCCAACAACCGTTATGAACAGCTTCTTTGCGCTGCTTAATGTCTGAAGATACTGCATCTGACCGGCCGTGAGAGAATTGCCCTTCACCAGCATTATGGGGTCTCCCGTAGCTGCCGCGGACAAGCTGTCAGCGAATCCGGTGCCGCTGCATACTATGATGTCGGATGCGAACCAGGGAACTATATCTCCTCCCTCTGAAAGGATCTGAAGATTCGTCTCATATCTGTCCGATCCTCCGAGTCTCTTGAAGTTATATCCGCTGAGTCCGTCCTTCACGCTTTCAGGTACCACTGCGGCGCCTCCCAGGAGATAAATGGTACCTCCTGCCTCGACATTTGCCCTAATGTAGTCCTGGACTGCTGTTATATGGCTCTGATTTGTGTCCACCAGAAGTATGGGGGCATTCGCGTTGAAAGAAAGATAGCTTCCCGCAAGAGCGTCGGCATAATTCCTTCCATCTGCTATGATCGCGCTTTTGAACTTGTCCAGTTTACGTCTCTGTTTAAAAGCGTCTGCCACCATGAGAGCAGTCTCATACCTGCTGTCTCCGAAATAGCGGAAAACAGTATCGGTCTCCACGTTCTGATAGAAATGTCTGTACGTTCCGATCCAGGAATATGCGCTGCCTACGTGATATGTCTCAATATATATCTTATGGTTCCCCTTGTTATCGATCTGACCGTATCCGATCAGCTCATCGATCTCACTTGCGATGTCAAAGGATGGCTCCCTTGCTATCTCAGCTTCATATCCGTCGATTATGATTATATATTCGGAAACATCCGGCACAGGGTCCCAGGTCATTATTCCGTTTTCGTCGATATTAACATTGTTTATCAGGCCGGTGCCCACTTCCGCAAAGGCAGTGTTCGTCACTCCTGAGGGCATGAAAGCAGCGGTCATGCAAAGAACAAGCAATAATACAGTTATTCTCATCAATGATCTCTTCACTACATCACCTCTTTCCAAAATATTTTGTATCTAAAATTTTACCATATTTCTCCGCCCAATACAACAAAAAGCGCCCGGCGGCATGCCGGACGCAGTTTCGTCTCTTCAGTTCATCTGAACTTTTTACTCATATATTCTGATCTTTTCATCAGCCTTCATGTGGAAGATAGATCTTACGGATGCGTCGTTCACTAGAGTAGGTCCTCCGAGAACTGCACCGTATGATGTGCCGCTTCCCTTTGTGTAGTCAACTGCAGCTGCAGTCTTTCCGTTGGATGCCAGGATCAGCGGTCCGCCCATGTTGTAGGCGAGTACTCCTCCGCAAAGTCCGTCAGGGAAGTCTATCGCGTATGCGATAACTCCGTTCTTCGGATTCTTGAAGTATCTCTCGGCTACTGCTACAGATGTCTCGTATCTGGTAGCTCCCCAGACTCTGTCGGTCTTTCCGTATGCGTTAAGTTCGCTCTTCACAGAGTCGCTTACCGCACCGGTTCCTCCGATAAGAGTGAAGGTCTTGCCGCTTCCGAGGCTCTTAAGGTAAGTCTTCTGAGCATCGCTCAAGGTATTCTTCACGAGAAGGATAGGCTTACCTGTAGCTGCTGCTGATAAGCTGTCAGGGAAGTTCTGGCCGCTGCATACCAGTACCTCTGAAGCATTGCTGCTGTAATTTGCAGCTTCCTTCAGGATCTCGATGTTAGTCTCGTATCTGGTTGCACCGCCAAGTCTCTTGATGCTGTATCCGCTGAGACCTGCCACAGCGCTCTCAGGAACTGCTCCTGTTCCGCCGAGGATGTAGATCTTGCCGCCTGCGTTCAGGTTGCTTCTGATATATGCCTGAACAGCGTCTATGTGGTTCTTTCTGCCGTCTACCAGGAGTATCGGAGCGTCTGTCACGCATGACAGATAGCTTCCTGCAAGTGCATCCGCGAAGTTGCCTCCGCAAGCAATGATCACGGTGTCGAACTTGTCTGCTCCGAGCTGTTCCTTGAGATCATCTGCTACCTTAAGTGAAGTCTCATATCTGGTAGCTCCGAAGATACGGATGACCTCTCCTGAAAGAGCGGGGATCTCTACGGTCTTTGTCTGAGGTTCGAATGCCTTGTTCTCGAAGGTCACAGTGTACTTCGTGTATCCGGGCTCATCGTATGTAGGCTCCTTGACCTCAGTCTTAGTCTTCGCAGTCTCAGTCTCGACATGCTTAGGATCGTTCTTGCATGTTCTGGAAGCAGTTACTTCACTGTTGTCAGCTGACCATGTGTAGGTAACTTCTCCCCAGTCATGTCCTGTTGCCGGGATGGCGACCTCCTTGGCTGAGGTGTATTCCTTTCCGCCGAATGTGACTGAAGCTGTATAGACTGTCTTTCCGTCAGCCTCACAGGAAGCCGGTGTGGTCGAGCTTGTGAGCTCTTTATCCGTCTCTTCCAGAGTGAACTCAGTCTCTTTGTCATTCGTTGTGAACGCTGCCTTGGCTGAAGTATATCCGTCGGCATCGCTTCCGGTCCATGTCCATACGGGATCGCCGTATGTACGTGCTTTGGAAGTGTATGAAGCTGTGTACTCAGCATCTCCTGTAACTGCTGCGATCTCAGGTGTCCATCCGCTGAAGGTGTACGCATACTGAGCAGTAGCTGCCTTAGTGGGAGCCTTACCGTCATATGTCGGTGTAGTTCCGTAAGGTACTGCTGTATCAGTCTCAAGCACTGTACCGTCATCGTTCTTCCAGGTCACTTTGTAGGTATTGATCGTCCACTTAGCATAAAGTGTGACGTTACCTGTGCTTCCCTTAGCTATCTGAGTGACAGCTGTGGTGAAGTCAGCATCGCTGTACCAGCCGCCGAAGGTGTAGCCTGTCTTGGCCGGAGCTGCGAATGTGATCGTATCTGTCTCGATGGTGTATGATGCAGGATTTGCTTCTGCATTCGTTCCGCCGTCAAGGTTATACGTGAT
>DNLQ01000142.1 GCA_003488415.1 Ruminococcus sp.
TTTCATTATATTGTTACGGTGCCTGAAAACGGCAGCCGGAACGGTCATTCCTCAGTGCCGGAGGAAGAGTCTGTATTATCTGTCTTTAGTGTCAGACTCTCGATAAGAGCGTCGGAATCAGCCTTCAGCTCCTTATATAATTCTTCGTCAGTGTGGTCGAGATTGGTATAGATGCCGAAAGTAGCATCAGGAAGTTCAACGAATGTATACTCCATGTAAGCAGAGCCGGTATCCAGCAATACACGGCGTGCAGGGAAGCCGCGGAACTCAGTCTCTTCGTTTTCCTTTACATAATCGGTCTCGCTGTAGGTCTGTACGACATAATCTGTCTCGTCCTGCAGTGAACCTCTTTCCTCAGAGCGGTCTGAGAAGAATGAAGTGTAGTACATAACGGTACCGTTGGTAACTCCCTTGACGGAGTAGAAAGCGACGTCGGTACTGTCTTCACCCTCCTGGTTGTTATTGAAGGCGATATACCAGTCATTCTGTTCAGAGACGGTATACTCCTTGCAGTCGAAGGTTATGGGGCCTGTTTCAGTCTCCTCGTAGGTAAGAGTCTCTGAGATCTGTTTTATGACATTTTCGCACCAGTCCTCACTTTCGGAATCGACAGAGGTAGTGCCGATGATGAACTGACTTCCGTTTTCGGTTGCCACGCAGTAGTAATTGATGTAGGAATCCTCGCCCTTGTAGAGTCCCATGATATGGAAACCGTCGAGTCCGGCGAGGGTAATATCCTCATGATCGACATCCTCAATGAACTGCTGGTAGTAATTGAGCTGGGATTCAAGGAAGTTCTCGGCAGGAAGGTGCATGGAGGAGCTGCTTCTTATGTTGACCTGAGTGTGCATATCGGAGCTGCTGTCAGCCGGAACAAGAGTCACATCGAACACATTTTCCTCGTTATTTGCCTTCTGTTCATCCTTGGTATATATTCTTATGTCTTTGCCCTTGACTGTAAAACTGAAGATGCCGGATGTAAAGGGAGTGCCGTTCTCATCGCAGAAGGTAAAGTCATTTTCCATGCCGGGATGACCGACTGTCTCCTGCTGGGCAGGCTCAGTCTCTGAGGCTGTTTCTTCTGCCGGTTCTTCTGTAGCGTTCTCAGTCACAGCAGAGGAAGTGTCCTCCTGGACTGAGCTGTTCCCTGACGAAGCGCAGGAGCAGAGTCCTGCGGCAATGCAGAGTGCTGCCGCAAAAGCGGCTGTTCTTTTTTTTCTCATAATTCACCGCCGTAGTATTATTTGAATACGATACTTTTAATAACATTATCCGCATCCTCACGCATCATTCTGTACTCCTCCCTGTCGGAGTAGTCGAGGTTGGTGAAGATGCAGAGCAGCGCATGGGGAAGGTCAACATAGATGTACTCGAAATAGTAACCGTCCATGTCTGCAATAATGTGTCTGGCATAATAGCCTTTTAGTTTTATTCTGTCGTTTCTGACAAGCTGTCCTGATCTGTACCTGTTTACGATATCATCAGCTTCACTGTCAGCATTGCTTCTCTCGTTCCGGTCATCGACCTCAAAGCTGAGGTAATAGATAATGCCGTCATCGTCTGCGGAAGCGGCAGATGTACCGAAGGGAGTACGGAAGTCAATGTAATGGCAGCCGTTTGAATGGTCCCATTCGCCTGCAAAGAACCAGTTATCGGATTCCGTGAGGCTGAAATACTTACCGTCATATACCTTGTGAAGTGTACTGTCACAGACGAGGGAATCCTCTATCTGTGAGATGATGCCGCTGCACCATCCGATCTCCTCTGCGCCGTCAGCGACCTCGCTCACACGGATCGCCTGATGAGAAACGGGATCGACATACAAAGAAAGTACCAGCAGCGAGCCGTCATCGACGGCATCGAGGCGATAGCATTCAAAGCCGTTCACTTCATAGCTGTCGGTGGTTATCTCATCGTACCAGGAACCGGAAATATCGGTTTCCCATTCCCGCAGCACATCCTCCGCATTGACGCCCTCAAAGGAGACACTCACGGAAACCACGCAGGTCTCGGTATTCCATTCCGGGTAGAGGGCGATGCCCTTTCCCAGTGACGGATCGTCGAGAGTCTCACAGAACAGCAGATCGCTGCCGGAAACGGTATAACCGAACGCACCTGTTTCAAAGTACCGGTTACCGGAGACAGGAGTAAGGTCGGAAAGGAGTTCCTCTGTAACAGCTTCATGGCTGTCCGGGAAACTGTCGTTTGCGAAAAGCTCCGGAAGGTTATCTGTATCCGCCTGAGGGTATCCGGCAGGAGCGCTGGTCTCAGGCTCAGCGGAGACCTCACTGCTGTAGGTATCATGACTCAGGTACGGGTTATCGTCAGGCGGTGTACATCCGCAGCAGACCGCAGCAGTAAAAGCTGCAAGTGCAGCGATAAGAGACTCTTTCATATCATTCAGGGAGACTCAGACCGCTAAGGTCAAGAGTATTTATCATCTGTTCCATGAAGGCTTCGGCTCTGTCAGTGTCACTCTGGCTGCAAGTTAATTCAAAGGAGACGAAGATGCCGTTATCGGAAGTATAGAAGTACAGGTCGCAGTGATCGTCAGTGTCTTCAGGGAGGATCTTGACGCTCCATATGTCATATTTACCGGAGTATTGTTTAACGTCCGCAGTACCGCCTAAGCGTTCTCCGAGGCTTTTGGACTTTTCTTCAGCATAGGCTCTGACGTCGATATCCGGATTTGGAGAAGCCTTGATATAAAGGCGTATTCCCGTTGGCGGACTGTAGAACTCACCGATATTCAGCGGTGAGGTATGATCGGATTCTTTGAATGATCTGTCGGCAGTGAATGTGATGCCGGAGCAGTTGAAGTCCTCCATACGTGCAGTACCCTGATCGTCGTCGAGCTGTTTCAGTTCATCCTCTGAAAGCTCCGGAATTGTGAAACGGCTAATTGCCTCTTTCAGTTCTGCATAGGTGCCGTATGCGTCATCGCCGTTCTCATCGCACGCCCACACCACATTGAAGATGTAGAGAGCGTCGTTTGCCATGAGCCAGTAGCGGTCTTTGCGGAGATAGGTATCACTGATGGAGGTAAGGGTGCTGAGCAGCTCTGCAGGTCTTCCGGCGATCTCTGAAGAAGAGCGGTCAAGTATAGTGATGAAACTGCTTCCGGAGGTTTGCTCTTCTGCCTGGTCTGCATACTCAGCAGCAGTATCGAATTCAAGTTCCTTTGTAACTCTTACGGAAGCGACGGAGTAAGACTTTTTCAGGTCATCGGCTTTCTGCAATTTCAGCTCGATATTTTCGGCGCTGCTCACATTTTCGTCGCTGGTGAAATCGCTGGTATCGGCGCACCAGTCTGCGCTGCCGGAAAGAGAGATATACTTTCCGCTGTACTCCCAGGGCTCGTCAGGCAGCCTGTAGTCAGAGGTATATTTAATGCTCCGTGCGATATCGTCCAGCAGCTCAATGCACTTTTTTTCGTGTGAGGCATTGTAGAAGCCGGAGAGAGAGAAAAGTCTGTCCTCGGCAACGCATAAGTAGCTGCTGAAAGCAGTCTTGTCCTTTTCTTCGTCCTTACAGCGGTAATGGATCGCATAGACCGTCAGGTCTCCTGCCTGGATAGTATCGGTGCGCAGGTCGCTGATACCGCTTTCAGCCCCGTACATTTTCATATCCTCTTCGATCATCAGTTCGGGAGTCCTGTGGCAAATGGACTTACCGGCAGCAGTCAGTGAGGAGAAATACTTTCCTTCAAAGCTGATCTGCTCGTCTTTGCCGGTGGCATTGACTGAATAGTGGCGTTCGTCCGTCAGTGATCCGTCTGCGCTGAAGCTGAAATTCACCAGTTCATAGTTTTTGTGGCTGTCGGATGAAACGGATGCTGTGCCGTCATTTGAACTGCTGCTGTTTACTGATGAACAGGAGCAGAGTGAGACTGCAACAAGGGCAGCGATCGAAGCTGCAATAATTTTATTCAACGGTATCACCTCAGTGCTGAGCGATCTCAAGGGAGTCAAATATCTGCTTCATAAGTTCAGCAGAGTCATCTTCCTCTCCGGAGTTTATGAATTTATCGAATCTCCACAGAGTATCTCCTTCGGTGATATAGTAGGTACAGATCGTTACGGAGTCGTCATCTGAAGAGGGGTATCTGACATAGCGGATATCGTATTTCTCGTTGGCAAGGGACTGTATTTCAGCACTGTCATCGAGAGCGCCGCACAGCTCCTCAGCGAAGTCCTCAGCGGACTTCCCGTCCGGGTTTTCCATTTTCCTGATGGAAAGTCCGCCGGAGTTGGTATAGAACTTGCCGGTATCCGGATCGTCATTATTCTCATAAGCCTCTACGCTGCTGTGACAGGTAAAGGAGAGGTCGTCCCAGGTGTAGTCGGTGGTGAGGGACTCGGTGTATTCCTCCAGCTTTTTCTGTATCTGTTCCTCAGTGAGTTCGGGAACAGAGATCCCTGCAAGAAGCTCTTCCAGTGATCTCCACACATCCTCACGGACGGTACCGTCCTCGGTGGAGCTTGTACTCAGACCAAAGCTGTAGACAGCGCCGTTAGCCTTCAGCCAGTATCTTCTGTGGCAGAATGAACGGCTCTTTGAACTGCTGCCGTTTGATGATGTAGTGGTATAGTAATACTGTATACCGTCGGCTTTATGACCGTCTATCTCTGTTGAGATACTTACGGGATCGCTTACCTTTATTCTGTCGCTTTCAGCGGGGACAGCTTCCTTATAAAGCTCCTCAATGTCCTTGTTATCAGCGTCGATATCGACCTTGACTTCGAGGCTGCTGTGCATGGTATCCACGGAATCCGGGGTAACATACTGAGCCTTCAGGTAAGTGAGGATACCTTCGTATGTTTCGTTTTTGAGGTCTGATCCTTTAGCTGCAAGGTACCACTGGGGGCTGTAGCTGAGACCTATATAGCCGTCCCGGTAGTTCTGAGTCTGGGTGGGCAGCTTTTCTCCGGTATATCGGATACTTGCAGCAACGCTGTCCAGTTTTGCGATGCACTCCTGAGCCGCGTCTTCCTCGTAGGCGGCGTTAATGGCGCAGCACATACCCTCAGTGATCAGAAAGTACTCGCTCACGCCCTTCACATCGTCATCGGATGCAGCGTATTTATAGTGTATGGAGTATACGTTCAGGTCTCCGGCGGTAATGTTTCCGGTGGTAATATCTGAGAAGCTGTCATTATTGTTGTAGACCTTCAGAGACTCCTCTACGATGATATCAGGAGCAGCCAGAGGTCTGCTTTCGGTTATGGTGATATTCTGGAACTTATCACATTCAAACTTTGCGCTGGTGGTCATTTTCTCTGGATCGGAGAGCAGCTTGAAATCAGCGGCTGAATTGAATGTAAAGGATTCCAGCTTGTATTGCTGTCCGTCAGCCGCAGCAGTGTCCGCCGGGTTTTCTGCGGCAGAGGATGGAGCGGTACTGGCGATGGAGCTGTTCTCTCCGGCAGTCTTAACGCAGCCGCAGAGGGAGACAGCAAGGAGTGCAGCGATGCCTGCAATGATGATCTTTCTCAATTTCTAACCCCCGTATAAATGGAATATCCCGGCATTATTCGCCTGCCGGAGTCTTATGTGCCGCCATATAGATCTCAGCTCCTGCGGCGCAGCACATGAGCATCATAGCTAAGAAGCAGAGCCAGCCTGCCATAGTTTCAGCGGAATTGATAATGCCGGCAAGTGCGGCTGAGCGTTCGCCAGCTCTTGCAGCTTCAAGCATAGCCTTTGAGTAGAAGTAGCGGTCACCGGCGGAACGTAAAATGCTGAATACAGCGATGAGTATCACGGTGATAACACTTCTTGTCCTGCTGGCATTGCCGGAAAAGGCGTTCACCAGGAACAGGAGAGTCAGCGGAAGTACCCCTATGCCCTTCATCATAAGAAGGGAGCGTGAGAGCTTGGGAAGCTCAGCGTTTAATACTTCACTGCCTGCACCGAGTAAGCCGGCGTAAGCATCAGGTCTGCATACCGCAAAGATCTGAAGACAGATAGCAGCGCCGGTGAGGAGAACGGCAATAAAAGCCAGTACTCTCATGGAAACAGTTTTCTTCATGGTATATACCTCCCTTAGCAGGTTGCTTTACGGTTATTTAAGCGTAAGACCGGACAGGAGCTCGTCAATGTCCTTCTGGTCGCTGTCGGAGTCCTTGTGTACTGAGGTGGATATGTTGTATATCTTGCCGTTCAGATCGAAGAGATATATGGTAGTGTGGTACTTTTCACCCATGATGAAGGTGATCTTCCGGGAATCATGTCCCCTTGGGATCGTAGTGCAGGGAGAAATAGGGGGTATCGCAGTCCTGGGGCTCAGATGGAAGGAGGTAGTCGGAGATGTATTCCGCAGGAGACTATTCTTTTAAGATCTTCCCTTGCTTTTTCTCCATCTTCCTTACTGTAATGAGTATCATCGCTCACGTCGTTGTTTCCGCTGACGTAGCTTATGGTACTGCTGTTATTTGCACCGCAGCCGCTTAACGGCAGAGCCATTACCCCGGCGGCAGTCAGTGCAGCTGTTCTCTTTCCCAATGATCCCATACTATGTTTACTTTTTGTATATCAGTGGTGGAAGAGTCTGATGCCTGTGAACGCCATAGCGATACCGTACTTGTTGCAGGTCTCGATAACATTGTCGTCACGGATAGAGCCGCCGGGCTCTGCGATGAACTCAACGCCGGACTTTCTTGCTCTTTCGATGTTGTCTCCGAAGGGGAAGAAGGCGTCAGAGCCGAGGCATACGCCGGTGTTCTTTTCCAGCCATGCCTTTTTCTCCTCAGCGGTGAATACAGCAGGCTTTACCTTGAAGATACGCTGCCACTCGCCCTCACGGAGAACGTCCTCGTACTCGTCGCCGATGTACACGTCTATAGCGTTGTCACGGTCTGCACGGCGGATGTCGTCAACGAACTGGAGTCCCATGACCTGGGGAGACTGTCTCAGCCACCAGTTGTCAGCCTTCTGACCGGCAAGACGGGTGCAGTGGATACGGGACTGCTGACCTGCGCCGATACCGATAGCCTGACCGTCCTTGACGTAGCAAACGGAGTTTGACTGAGTATATTTCAGAGTGATAAGTGAGATAAGAAGGTCATCCTTCTTGTCGTCGGGGATATTCTTGTTTTCGGTAACGATATTTGCGAGAAGCTCACGGTTGATATCCAGCTCGTTGCGTCCCTGCTCGAAGGACACGCCGTAGACCTGCTTTGTCTCGATAGGTGCAGGCTTGTAGCTCTCGTCGATCCTGAGTATGCAGTAAGTACCCTTTCTCTTGGACTTCAGTATCTCAAGAGCCTCGGGATCGTAGTCGGGAGCGATAACTCCGTCGGACACCTCACGCTGGATCATCTTTGCGGTACAAACGTCCACCTTATCGGAGAGAGCGATGAAGTCGCCGTAGGAGGACATTCTGTCTGCGCCTCTTGCTCTTGCGTAAGCGCTTGCAAGGGGAGAAAGCTCGCCCAGGTCGTCCACCCAGTAGATCTTTTTCAGGTCATCGGAGAGGGGACGTCCGATAGCTGCACCTGCAGGAGATACGTGCTTGAATGAAGTTGCAGCGCAAACACCGGTAGCAGCCTTCAGCTCCTTTACGAGCTGCCAGCCGTTGAGAGCGTCCAGCAGGTTGATATATCCGGGCTTGCCGCAGAGGACCTCGATAGGAAGGTCGCTGCCGTCAGCCATATACACTCTTGAAGGCTTCTGATTCGGATTACATCCGTACTTTAACTGCATTTCGTTTGACATGATAATGTCCTCCTTAAAAAATCATGATAGTCATAAAGACTGGTTTATTCATATTCCGAATGGACAAAAAGCGGGTATGGAAGAAAGGTGCTGTCCCGGCATCAGCGCCGCAGTCAGGCATTTGACAGAGGGCAGCTCCGTAATTGTTACTGCTTACTATCGTTTCATGTCCTTATACTGAGAGACTTCATACCAGGCGAGCTTGTCGCCGTAGTATATTTCCTGACGGGTGATGCGTCCCTGGCTGTCGAACTCTCTCAGCTCGGTGCTGGTGAATATCACATTGTCGAGCATATCCACAGTCCGGACATCGAGGCGGATATTGTTGCCGTCGGCGTCGTAGGTGAAGTTTCTGACGGTACTTTCTGTCCTGTCCCCGTCGTAGCTGGTTTCGTTCTTCACGGCGACACGTCCGGCGGAGTCGTAGGTCATTGTCTCCACAACTGAAGGAACGGAAAGGTCATTGCGGAACTCCCGGTTGAGGGAGATGTTCCCGGAGCTGTCGTACTCATACTCATGGCGGAGAGTCTGGATCTCGCCGATGCTGCCGACGTCAGAGGAGACAGTCAGCTCGTTGCCGTGGGAGTCGTAGGTATAGCGTTTCACAGTTACCTGATCGCCCTTCATCACGGTTTTTTCCTGAGCGAGACTGCCGTCGGCGCCGTAGGAGAACTCCACAGTAGCCTCCGGCTCGGAGTTATACACAGTCCGGAGAGAGCCGTCGGCGTTATAGGTATAGCGGTGGAAGACCTTGCTTGTCTGACCGCTGTCGTAGTCATAGCTTTCGTAGGAGAGCGGGCGTCCGTAGTCGTTATACACGGCAGAAGCCTTTGATTTAGGCTGTTCTGTGCCGTCCGGAGAGATGAGGAACTTTTCTGTAGTCATCTCGTAGGCAGGCACATTGCCGTCAGGACTTCCGGGCTGAGCCGCTCCCACAGTTTTTCCGCAGCCGTTCAGAGCAGTCCCGATGAGGACAGTGAGCAGAACTGCGGTGACAGATCTGTGCATTTCCCGACCTCCCTTATCCTTGCAAAGAGGAAAACGGACATGGGGGATCAGGAATTCTTATTGACGATGCGTGTCTCGTACTTGCCGGACTCAAGGTCAACGAAGCGGACGAACAGTGAGACCTTGTTGTCAGCGTTGAGGCTGTTCCAGACCATATCTGTGAACTCATCGATATTTCCGGAGATGCCTACCAGCTCAGGCTCGCCCTCAAAGCTGGGGAGGGGGTTGCCGTCGCCCATGTAGGTATGGATGAAGTGACCTTCACCGTTTACGGGATCGGTGTAGGAGAAGGTGAAGCGCTGGCAGGAGCTGGGGTTGCCGTTAGCGCTCTTGAGGATCGACATAGCGTAGTTGAAGCCCTCGCTGCCGAAGCGGAGGATACCGGAGATACGGGGGGTATAGTTGGGAGCGTCGTCCTCAAACTCACGGGTGCGGAGAGCCTGCTCAAAGGTATACTGCTTGTCCATAAGCTCGTAGATCGTATCGGTCTGATCG
>DNLQ01000169.1 GCA_003488415.1 Ruminococcus sp.
AGATGCCGCAAAGAGGAGCATCTGCCTGTTTTTATTATAAACTATATTTTGAATATGACCTTGAACATACGGCTGAAGCTGTCAGGACTGAATTGTTATATAACTTGCAGAAACGTAACCGTAACCGCCGTTATAATCTATAATATACCAATCTCCGTCTTTACCTGAGATCGACACCATTTCTCCTTTCCTGACATAGCCTATCCGTTCAGAGGACTCTGAAGGAGCTTCTCTGACAGAGAGATCGTCCACTTTAGTTGTAACTTTTCCTATAAGATAGGTATCAGCTATTGAATCAATTACAGACAACATTTCAGGGGCTGTCTGCGTATCATCGATCTCACAAATGAAACCAAAGTTATGCTTCTTGAATAATGCGAGACTCAGATCGCTGCTGTCATTAAAGCTCCATTTATCCTTTATTTTCCACAGCATAATATAAGGCTCACGAGCTTTGGCGGAGGAGGTGAGGTCTTTTCCAGAGGGCTCTCCGGAATACCACAGACTATTACTGTCAATGAAAGTCGTAGGGGTGTCATCAAGCCATTTTGTGACGATCCTGCCGTCAGACTCAAATGAAAGTCCTCCGATCCAGAGATACTTCAGATCAGTAGCATCAAGCTGTGATATTATAGTATCGAATTCAGCCTTTGATTTTATATACGCAAGGTGACCTCCGAGCTCACGGCAAGCCGCTTCAGCCTCTTTCCATGTAAGGGTATCCTGATAAAGGACATACTTCTTGTCACTCTGCGGCAAAGGAGGCGGCTCCGTAGGAGTCAGAGTAGCAACCTCAACAACAATGTTGTCAGCAGGGGATTCGGTTACGGGAGCATCTGTTATCGGTTCAGTTGCAGGGATTTCGGTTTGCTGACTGATCTGAGCAGTCGGCAGGTCAATGTCCAGATCAATATACTGGACCGGTTTTTCCTTCTCACTTGCAGGCTGGGTAGCTGCATTGTCAGTAAACGGATCAGCGCTCCCGAATGGGGTATCTGCTGTGATGTCACCGCAACCGGACAGAGAAATACAAGCAACAGCAGCCAGAATACGGCAGAGACTTCTGTTCAAATTCCACACCTTCTTTAAGCTCTGTGCAGCAACAGATAATGACATCTGAGATGCACACAACGATATGCTTATCAATAGAACAATTATAACATAATTTACACAAAGTGTCAAGTAAATATGTGCAAAAAGCAGGACTGAGATACAGAGTTAAAATATATGCACCGATGGCTTGCTTTGAGTAATATTGGTTAACTTGCTTCAAAATAAACAGGATGTTGAATGAATTATTGACATAATGATATAAGTGTGCTATAATTATTAATATAAATTGTAAAAAGGTCATGCGCATATGGTTTTTATGACGTATGAAAGGCGGCAGGAAAAATGAATAACTTATTGCAGTTAATAAAAGAGGCATCTCACAGGATCACATTCATAGAATGTCTTCGTGATGCACCCTTATGGTTAAAAATCGTCATCCCGGCAGCAGTTTTAGCCGGTGTAGTAATTGCGCTCAGGAGCAAAGCGTACATCAATCGTTTATTCTGGCTTATCATTGTTCTGAGTATCCCTGTGATCGGAACGGTCATTGAGGCGGCAGCTATCGCCTTGATGAAGTATTTAGATAAGAAAGTTGATGATGTAGAATTTGATTACAGTTTCCGGAGCCGTATAGTCTGTATTCCGGTCATAGTCGGATTTCTTGTCAGGGCTGCGATCATGCTTCTGGAAAAAACTGACAACACGGATATTCTGCCTGAACGGCTGACCGCTGATGGTACAGATCTGTTTCCCGTGACTGCGGGCATACTTGCTGTATTCCTGATATTTCTTGGAGAATACAGCCGATACAGGAAAAGTGGGATCTACCTTCATCTGAAACGAACGGCTGAAGAAGATGAAGACGGAGGAGCAATAAAAATAACAAAGGGTATGTCAGAAAAAAAGGCAGGGATGATATACGGGAAAAAGGTGACTGAGGAGACAGGAAGGGTGATCCCGGATACAGAGTATGCCTATAAGATTGCAAAGCGCTATTTTTCCGGTATCCAGAAGAAAACAGGGAGACTTGGCTGTGAAAAGTACGATATAGATTACATAGACTATTCAGAATTCTCAGATGAATATGATGTTGAAAAAGCAGAATACTGCGGAATGGGGATGATGAAATACCTGGTGCTCAGATGGAAAAAGGATGAAGACGGAACAGAAAAAGCAAAACGTATGGTATTATGGTATAAGCCGGCACCGTTTATGCCGTATTATGTTGAGCTGGTCACATCGCTTGCAGTAATGATAGGGCTATTTACTCCATTTGTCAATGAAAATGCGGTACGCTTTACAGAGAGAGTCATAGATATATTCACATAATAGGAGGATGAATCTGATGCGCAGAGTAGGTATAGATCTTGGTACTACTAACACTATCGCTTGTTTTGTAAATGAAGCGGGGGAAGCAGAGCTGCTTCAATTCGATAAAGGAAGGATCGGAAACAGATATCTCCTGCCTTCATGTATAGCATATGATGACAGTACCGGCAGTTTTACAGTCGGCTCTCCGGCTTTAAAGATCGGTGAATCATTTCCTACATCGTTTCTTTCTGATTTAAAATACCATATAGGGGACGATAATGAATTTTTCATCGGCGGACAGAGAATAACAGCCAGGGATGCAGCATTCTATATTCTGAAAGAGGTACATGACCAGCTAAGGAAAAAGTTTCCGGATGAAACAGATTTCAGGGCGTTTGTAACAGTACCTGCAAGATTTGACACACAGCCGCCCAGGGTAGCGACAAGAGAAGCTGCGGAGAGAGCCGGATTCAGTATTGATCCCGATCATGCACTGACAGATGAGCCGATCGCAGCAGCCATCGCATACAGCAGTATGATGAAAAACAACGAAACAGCGCTTGTAGTAGACATAGGTGGAGGCACCTTTGATCTTTCGCTTCTCCGTGCAGACGGAAACGGAGATCATGGTATATCACGCCTTGTTCCTGTCGGCTGGGGCGGTGATCCGCATCTCGGAGGAAATGATGTGGATGAGCTTATCCTCAGTATTCTCTGCAAAAAGGTCAAAGATGACAGACAGACAGATCTGACACACAGTCCTGCTGACATGAGATACAGCGAGAGCGAAAGCCGGGCAGCAATCAAACTCAGGGATGAGATAAGAGGTATAAAAGAGGCACTGTATTCGGGAGCAGACGGCTATTGCTACATTCAGGATCTGCTTAGTGGTTATGATTTTGAATGTGTAATAACCCGTGAAGAATACATAAACGAGATGATGAACACACACACAGGAGGCAAGGAGCCCATAGCTGTGAGAATGCAGCAGGCAATAAATGATACGTTTACCAGACACGGTCAGCAGATCAGCTCAACAGCTGTTGTTGTAGTAGCAGGAGGAATGTCTCAGGAGATATGTCTGCTTGAGTATCTCAGGAGCACATTCGGAGCTGACAGGGTGATAGTTCCTGAGGATGCCATATATCTTATAGCAAAAGGCGCAGCGATCGCAAACAGCGATACAGATATACGTGTAGACAATATCGCATACAGATCCATAGGAGTACTGATAAACAACGGAGCCGATGTTGATACCATAATCCAGGAAGGCTCTTTCATTAACGAGAATTTCAGCTATACGCAGACATATACCATAGGAAAAGGCGAGCATGATCTGCTGATAGTAACGATAGTTGAGTATTCAGGCGGATTCAGGTCAGACAATTACTCTGTGATCCGGGAGTTTGAAGTGCCCATGACAGGATTATACCGTAAAAGAGCATCTATCACGCTGAATTTCACATTTTCATCCGATAAGATACTGACAGTGACCGATCCGGAACAGCGCCGATTCAGTGCAAGACTCTGATAACAAAGGAAGGATAGCACAATGGAATTCAAAAGATGGCTGGAACAGTCTCACAGTTACCAGGAGACAGTTGAAACAGCAGTACAGCTTCTGATGCTTCTTATGGAAGAGGAGCATCCGGATATGATCCCGGAGAATCTCAGCATCAGATCCTCAGAAGGAAAGATATATCAATCGGCGGATCTTCCGGCAGAAAAGGAGCAGCTGCCGCCTGACAGCAGTTCACCTGCGGATGATAAGGATAATGTTTTCCTTATTGCAGTCATGCTTAACAGTATGCTTGGAGGGGAGCTCCCGGATATGAAACTGGCTGGAAGGATCCAGCTTGAACGTGGGCAGTCATTTTCATTTCTCACTGTTGATACGGATACTGACGAGAAGTTCGGAAGAATACTCCCTCAGATCGTTGCCCTGGCTTCTGACCTCAACAAGTACCTGAGACCGGCACCGGAAGAACTGCTGAAGAAGATCATGGATGAGATACCGTCAACGGCGGAGATCTGCATTATTGAAAAGTACACAGGGATATGCGTTGACAGCAAGGTGATCCCTCTGGAGGAAGCAGTTACACACTGGGAATGTGAGGAAACATACGACTGCTGCGGAAGGGTGTGCGTTCCGGCAGGCAGCGGAAGAAGTCTTGATATACCTTATTCTGTAACAGACAGACAGTATACTTGTACAGTTATACCTTCTGATCTTATCTCCCCTGAATCAAATGTGTATGCCGGAAGGATGCCTGATAAGCTCTGTATAGGAATAGATCCGGGAACGAACAGCTGCTCCGTATCCTTTATAAACGAAAGCTGCCGTGCTGAGGAGCTTTTTGGTGAAGACGGTACTATCCCCTCGCTTCTTTGCTTTCTTACAGGCGATGAATACTGTTTCGGCAATGAAGCTGAGGAATACAGTTTTACACATCCGCAGGCGGTAACATTACCGTTTATGAATGATCCGGACAGGGCGGAGCCTGTTCATCTTAAAGCTGTGAACGGGGATGCAGTATGTGAGACCAATCAGTCGCTTGCCGAGAAATATTTCCGATGCCTCCGCAGACTGATAATCGAGCATTTCTCGCTGTCCGAAAGCACCTTTTCATCTGAAACACAGATAACGATAGCCTTGTCTTCATGTACAGGACCTGATATCCGGAATACGATCGCATCAGCGGCAAGTGCAGCCGGATTAGATGCAGTCATAATAAGCGCAGGAGAAGCGCTGATGATCTATTTACGGGATACAGTGAACGGTAAGACTGTGGCAGCCGATATCGGCGGCGGAAGTACAGATATTCTGCTTACCGGGAGCAGCCAGGATGATCCGTGGCGAATACAACCGGAAAAGATGATCTCCACAGATGTATTCTGCGGAGAACTGCTTACAGACATCATATCAGACAGTCTTGCTGATACACTCAGAAAAAGCGATATAGTTGATCTTTCTGACCTGTCCGCATCACAGCTTGAAAGAGAAGAATACATATGGGATAAGAGGATCCTCAGGGAAACGGCAGAGATGATGAAGTGTATCCTTTCAGACAATAGCAGCACCTCGTCTGAAGTATCGCTCTATGTTCCGGGAAATGCCGTCATTACCAAGAACTTCAGGATGCCCCGCAGAATGTACGAGACCATGATGAGCAGGCACCTGACAAAGCTCGAAGGACTGCTGAAGAAGGAATTTCCCGCATCTGAGGGAGTAACAGATGTGGTGATCACAGGCGGAGCATCACTTACTCCCCTGGTGACTGACATGATTGAAGGATGCTATCCCGGCAGCACTTTACACCATATCAGATACAAAACGGCAGTATCCAGAGGTGCAGCCATGTACTCGGACTTTGAATCAGCGGGGACTCCTGAAACACGCACACACAGGATGCTGTATGATATCGGCATTATCACAGCAGCAATGACGGGAGGATCAGCCGGATTCCAGCCTGTCGTCAGAGCAGGTACAGTGATCGGAGAGGAAGGTCTCACTGTTACCAAGGACATAATGCTGACCGACAGGGAGATGGCTCAGAAATGCTGTAAACTGTATCTTCACACCAGACCTGTCGGAAAGGAGGATGTCACAGATCCTATCGGGCATGGAGAAAGTATCATCCGCAGATCGGTTCTCCTGACCGCTGACGGGATACCGCCAGGTACAAGGATGCTGCGCTTTACTTTCAGGATCGGTACCGACGAGAGCATATCAGCTTTTGCCGAATCCTGTACAGGCTTCGGCGGTACGGTGACAGGAGAATACCGGAAAAAAACTACTGTGGAATACAGGAAATAGGCTGGTGGTAGAATGGCATTAATGACACGATACAAAGAAGGCTCTGAAAGGATATGCTCTGTTTGCAGGAAGAAAGTCAGCAAGGGGAATCTTGTGCCGATATATAAAGAAGATCTTCCGTTTATCTGTAATGAATGCAGCAGGACATATCTTAAAGAAACAGAGCGTTCTGAGGGCAATTCACTGTTCATCCGCTTCAGACCTGCGGAACATCGCAGGAACGAATGCGATATGCCGCAGATTGTATTTATCAGGATCATAAAAGAGATGATCTCATGGATACTAACAGGAGCAGCACTGGCAGCTGCCCTCAGATTTATGGAGGCAATGTCCCCGGCAGATGAGCGCTCTTCGCTGCCGGTGAGCGTGGTGATGGGGGCATATGTCCTGGTGACAGCACTGTTTCTTCTCCGGGCGGTACGCAATATCATTTACGGATTGCTGAGAGGAATGGATCTTAAAAGGATCATAATGCTCGTGCTTCAGGCAGGAGTATATATATTTACAGCAATAAGATCAATAGATTTTATAACAAACAGGAGGTAAATATGAAAAAGATAAGGATAGCCGTTATAGGAGGTTCGGGTTCAGGCAAATCCATATTCATAAGCGGAGTGATACAGTCATTTATAAGGAATACCTGTAATTTTACGATAAGTCAGGGAAACGAGATCAGTTTCCACCTGCATACAAAATCACTTATAGAGATAGTATCAGATTCTGACAGCTTTTTTGACAGCAATGCAACGCTTGAGAAAAGGATGAACGAAGCCATTAAGGATTCAGAAATGATAGATCGGTATACTCTCGGACGAGATAATGAATCAGGAGGCTTTCTGGATAACACAGCTTTGATGACCGAATTTAACATGGTTCTGAGAGGAAACTCAAAGGATATCATGGATGTCGTGATAACCGATTATCCCGGCGAGCTTATAGATTCTCCGAATGGTACCGAACTTAAGGATCAGTATGATGCTCTCTGCAGGCAGATAGCTGAGAGCGATGCTATCATAGTTATAGCTGATGCAACAATGATAGCTGAGCACTTAGGAAGCGCAATGGAGATGCAGAACGCACTCAGAGTCCTCAGGATCAATCAAATCTTCGGCACTTTGAACGCCAATCCGAAAAGACGTTCTACAGTGATAGCTGTCACGAAGAGCGATCATAATAAGGTCACTGCAAATATGAAGAGCAACGGCTTTGCAGAAGTATGTTCTTTTCTCAGAAAGAATGTCTACTCTGTGACCTACACTACAATTACCGGAAACGGAGCTGGCAATTATCTTGGGATAATCCCGGTAACTGCTGTCGGAGACGGCAAAACCAATGAACACAATGTCATCATTGATCATAATATCCAGGCACATAATATAGACAAAGCCATAATGTTCTGTCTGTATCCATACCTTAGCAGTGCCTGTGAGGAGATGATCGGTGAATGTGAGAATAAAATTATATCATTAGGATTTTCCGTGGGTGAAGAAAGAAGAAAAAGAGCAGCCGCAAACGATGTACTTAGTGAAAAGATATCATATTACAAGAAAATCAAGAATAACACCACAGCTATATACCGTTCCATCACAGAGGAAATGAAAGAGGTATATCCTGTTCCGGCAACGATAACAGGTGTAAAACGCTGAAAGGAAGGTGCTGTTTATGTTCATAGACGGAGTAAACAGGATCTTCTTTATCAGTGAACAGGACTCAGGCTGCAAGTCATTTGCCGCCTCAGCGTTATATATGTCGTCTGCTGTCAGCTGCTGCGGAAAGATGTGGCAGTTTCTCAGCATCCCGGACGATAACGATGTATATCCTGATGCAGCGACAATGATCTCTGAGAATCTGAAAAGCTCAGAGTTATTTGACAGTTTAAGACCTGTAACAGTGTTATCAGGCACTGCGGCAGGCTTTCCTGACAGGATAAATCTGATGCTCCGGGTTGAGAACAAATGGTGCGGCAGAGTTGAGCTTACCAATATAGCCGGGAGGTCTGCTGAATCCTCAAAGATAGCCCGCTCGCCGGCTATAGCGGTCATACTTGATTCCTCAAGGATAGCCGCAAACGATACCGAATATATTTCGGTGTACAGGAACAGAATGGATCATCTGCTCAAAAGGGCTGACGCAGATGCAAAGGTACATTTTGTGATGACAAAAGCCGATCTTGTTGAAGAAGCCCTGAAGGAAAAGGATTTTCAGGGGCTTTACATCAGATTCAGCAGCAACTGCCGGGTGCTTACAGAGATCTGCAAAAAATACGGACTTGAATACGAGGGATACTGTACATCGGCAGCGAATAAAGATACTTCAAAGGTATATGGGACGGACGGAAGAGTGAAGAAGGATGCCGACATCGTACCGTATAACACGTCTGAAACACTGATATCTGTAATCCTGGATTCTGCCAGGATAATGCAGAGATCAATATGGAAAGATATAAGGACTTACAATAAGCGTATAGCAATACGAAGAAGTGTCTTCAACAGCCGCAAAAAGCGGGCGGAATTAGAGATAGACTATTCAAGGAAAAAGCTGTGTGAAGCAATAAAGGCAGTCTATCCCTCAGACAATCTTCTTAGTATAGTGTCAGCCTCAGAAAAGGGGGAATGAACAAAAATGAAATTTGATGTACTGATCTACTCACGGGGAACGAGTGACGGTGACGGACTTGCACTTCGAGTCAGACCTGAAAGGTTCCAGGACAAGCTCATCAGCGGATGTATGCCGTTTTTCGAGCTTCGTTCAAAGCCTGACGAGCGATTGCAGAGGATACAGAATAATGATCCTGACGCCTGGCTGAACTCGTTCATATTTATAATCGTTCCAAACGGAGGGGGCTGTATGCTTCTTCGTTCTGTAAAGGCAACAGACAAGAATACCGGACAGATACTGAAGGATTTCACCAACAGGGATATCTGGTCACTTGAGGGGATATGGTGCCCTGAGGAGGAGAAGGAGATTTTAATTGCGGTACTTCCATCGGTTCTGAACAAATTCCGGGAGATAGGAAGACCTCTTCATAATCTGTTTGAAGTACAGGATTATCAGAACAATGAAAAAAGGAATCTGAGTCTTGAGATAGATGATGAAGAGATCGAAAACATATATAGTGACAATGCAGGCAGGACAAAGGAGCTGAGCTATGCTTCGTTTACAGAGGAGAAGGATAAAACAGCAGTGAAAGCCCTGATCGCACGGCTCAGATCCTGCAGCAAGCCGTTTTCGTTTTCCTTCGGTCCATTTGCAGATGTCATAATGAGCCGCTTTGCACGGGGCTACGGCTTGACGGCGAGCTTCCCGACCGCTGAGGCAGGAAACAGTCAGATACCTGATGACGAGCTGTTTGACAGCATATCCGTAACTAAAATAGTCGAGCGGCAGCATTCAGCAGTAAAGGAATACAAGCTGCAGTTCGGGGTAGAAATACCGAATAAAAAGGAGATCATGTATTCCTGGAACATCGTATCCATACCGGCGTCGGAGGATGATCCGCTGTACACCGGAAACGGTATAAGCGAGGATATGACAGAAGGTATCAGATATGTAACTCTGTGTGCAGAAGCGGAGGGTATCAGAGCCTTTATGGACGACAGATGCTTCATTACCGAAAAGGAGCCGAGATCACAGGGATACTACAATTTCAAAAAGGAGGAATAGATATGTCAGAGCTGTTTCCGGTACAGATGCTGGGCTTCAGATTGCCCGATGATTCTGAAAAGATCAGCAGTATATTCAGGAATGAAACGACAATAATGACACAGGTGCACAGCTATATGGATCAGACACTTGGAAGATTGTCATACCTCCGGAAGGATATTACAGACAGCATATTCTGCAGCTTTTTCTCAGAGTCGGTATTCTTCTATACATTCGATCTCCGGAGCGATCTTATAATGCGAGGGCTTGTTATCCCACGCAGCGACATCCGTACAGTCTGGAAGCTGTATCTGAAGGATATACTGTATATCACCGCAGCAGGGACTGAACTGAGCGGAGAAGCTGTCGGATTCAGCAAGATCAGGCAGCTTTCAGACAGCGCAGCAAGCACGGTAAGCAGTACCTGTGCAGAACGAATAAACAGATTCTGTGATCCTGCTTCAACAGTATTTCCCGGCAGTTTTGCGCTGACAGATTTTCCGCTTGAGAAGATGAATATAGAATTCAAAACCAGAGCAGCCGGAAGCAATCAGAGCATCCAGCCTGAGGACACTGACGGAAAGCTGCTGATCGCACCGGAAGTAACAAAAGCAGCAGTCAGTGATATACTGACATCAAGACCTGTACTTGAAAATGTATACCTGTGCCGGTGCAGTCAGAAAAGCTATATTGATCTGCACAAGAAAATACTGAAGAACAACGGAGCATCCCGTGATGACAGGAATACCGCAGCAGAAGATACTGAGTCCCAGCTTCGCAGATACAAGACAGAAATGGTATGGTTCGTGCATGACAAGACTCCCGGAGACGAATATGCGGTATTGCTTATTGATACAACCGTGAATGCGCTTGAAAGCGGTGAAATAGACTATTATCCCCTTAGTCGGGAGATAGAGCAGATAGTAAGTATGCACCAGAAGAAAAAACGGGATAAAGAGGAACAAGGGAAAAACAGGATGGCAGATGCCGCCGCACCTGTTCAAAGAACGGCTCCCCCGAAGGATGAAGGCAAACGGTCTGTATTAAAAAAGCTCTTCCGGAAGTAGGAGCCGAAAAAAGGAGGCGTATACAGTGATCAGAAGACAGTGTACAATAATAGCAGTGATGCTGATGCTTCTGACCGGCTGCGGAACACAGTCATACTCCGGCGGTTCCTCACCATTTGGTTATCCGGACGGAGAAGAGGCAGTATTCGGAGACTCCGGCAATAAGCCTGATGGAGGGGGAGTTTTCGGATATTCCTCCGACAGTGAGGAAGAGAGTACATCGGAAGAAGTCACTGAGGCAGAAACGATACCGGCAACTGCCACTGTGCCGGAGAGCCAGGGAGAGACCGTATCATACCAACAGTCCCCGGGCACGGAAGGAAACGATTGTACCATACACCGGGAAATGCTTTCCGGATCCGAGAAGCAGAATTATGATAAGCTGTACAGGAGCTTCAGTTCAGGATCTGTCTCAGCGATGCTGAGTCCGGGGATAGAGTGGGAAGAGATCCTGAAAGTATACAGAAGTGTGCTGAGCGATCATCCGGAGTATTTCTGGGTAGCGAGCCAATGCACATATAATTCCTCCGGTTCGGTATCCTTTTCCACCCTTGTCACAGTCAACGAGAGCAATCATGAAGAGTACGAACAGAGGCTTGAGCAGGGAATACAGGATGTACTCTCGCAGGTACCGGAAGGACTGTCACTCTATGATAAGATACTTTGCATACATGATATAATAGTCAACAGTACTGTATACGGCACCGATTACGTCACAGCGTCAGCAGAGGACAGTGAAAGATACTATACAGCCTACGGATGTCTCGTGGATCACCGTGCGGTATGCGAAGGGTATTCAAAAGGTTTCATGGCAGTCATGAACAGGATAGGAGTTCCCTGCGGAGTTGTGTCCGGTAAGGACAAAAGGAACGGACAGGGACACGCCTGGAATTATGTTGAGTATGAAGGGAAATACTACTGGATAGACGTAACATGGGATGATCCCCTGATGGTGACAGAAGATGACGAGACCGGAAAGGACGGTACTCTTTCACATAAATACTACTTCATAGATGATGAAGAGCTTTACAGGACACACGAAGCTGATACGGATGATACTCAGTTCATACCTGTATGCAGTTCTTCCGACCTGACATACTATAAAGCTACCGGGCAGTACATGGACAGCTACAGCTTTGAAGCGGTAGACCAGCTGATAACAAAGTACAGCGGGAAAGTGAAGCTGCAATTCGGCAGTCAGGAGGCATATGATGCCGCCGTCGGTGACCTTATCTACAATAATGCAATATTTGAAACGTCTTATGCAAAGAGAAGCGGAGCGGATTACTGTCAGAGGATAATGGATAATGAAAGTCTGACTCTGGAGTTTATTTTCTGATTAAATAATTTATTGTACATTAACACCAAAGCAGCATCGGTTTATTTGTGATTGAATACAAAAGTATCTCTCGTCACGAGCAGATTCTTGACAAATAAGACAAACTGTGCTATCATTAATTATGCTATAATAATTTACTATATCAGGAGTGGGAATTAAACAACTTCTCGGGAGGAGTGGATTTTGACAATGAAAAAGAAAAGCAAAACAGGAGTTTTATTGAGCTGTGCTGTGATCGTATCACTTATCAGTGCAGGCTGTGCCCCCGGCGGCAGCGAGAAAACTCCTTTTTTCCCGATAAAGGAGCTTCCGGACGAGTTGTGCCAGACTTACGATCCGACAGTAACAGTGACGGAGGATTACAAGGAATACAAGGGACCTGAGAGGTATTCGGCTGACGAGCTCACAAAGGACAGGCTGAGCAAGAACGTATTCAACGTATATTACGACAATACGACAGGATGTTTCCGTGGATTCATAGATCCTGAGGTATCATCGGTGCAGGAGGAATACCAGAAATACGTATCCACAATGTCTTCGCTCAGAAGCACCTTCATGACCGGAACCTGCAATACGTACATACTTCGTCCTGACGGAAGCGAAGGCATGGACTGGGAGATATATCCTGAGGGCGTATTCGATGATTTCAATAAAAGGGCCATGTATACCGATTCAAAGGGCGGAGACTTCACACCCGACACATCACCCATGACTCTCTGGCTTGACAAGGTAGAGAACGCTTCCGACAGCAGCGAGATCAATGTCTACATCAGTGACCTCAATGAACAGAACGGGCTTATTGAAAAATGCGGAAACCGCATAAGAGGCATACTCTCCGGAAATCCGGAATCTGATCTTCTGATCCTGTCGTATACACTGGATTACCGTGGAAAGATCTCCCTGCCGACATCAATGAACGAAGGCGATAAGGACAGTCCGGTAAAAACGAGAATGTTTGATGATTACGTAGAGAGGCACTATTATATAGTAGCATTGGGCGATCACGATACACTTGCCACCATGAAGGATGATATCATAGCCGGGTTTGCAAATGTGGGAGTAACCACATTTGCATATCAGTACCGTGATATGTTCTACAGCACCTCAAGATCGGAAACGGTTGCAGTCAGCAGCATTCCTGATAAGGTGAAGCAGATCACCGGCGAGAACTTCATAAGTGAGAATCCTCCGCTGATCTCGGAACTCACTCCCGGTGCTGCTGAGGAGCAGCCGCCGGAGGAAGACAGCAATTCATTAGGTGCATCATCTGACAGTGCTCAGCCGTTCGTACCGTCCGACAGTACAGAGCTGCTTGCAGTAAAGCCCAGCGGACAGAGCTATTTCTATCGGGAAGGACAGTCACTGGGAATGACAGGTCCCAAGGAGATCAGCTTCAGACTGGATAACAGCGATATATATCACTTTGAAACAGAGAGTATGAAGGTGCTCACATATACTCTGCCGACAGCAGCAGGATTAGGAACGACAGAAGGACTTGCGGGAGGCTGGTCAGAGATCACTCCTTCTCCGGATAACGGAATATCCGCAGAGATCGAAGGAGATACAGTGAAGGTAAGCCTCACGAAGATGCTGTCCACGACATTAGCAGGCTCACTTGGAGTAGTTGTAGTCAGTGTGCCGATAGATCTTACCTACTCCAACCGGACAGAGTGGATGGATGTTACCGACGTTCCCGAAGGTTTCACTGATTGGATAGAATCCTGCAATGTACCGGAGATTGGGAGTGCTGATTCACAGGAGCGGTATACCAACACCTATCTCTTTGACTGCTTCATGGATATGATAACGCAGTACAGGAGTCCGAACTTCGGCAGTACGAAAAAGCTGACGCCGGCTGAGCAGATCGACGGAGCAGAAGAGAATCCGAGGATCATAACCACCACCGAGCAGGTGGGAAGGCTGAATGTTATCATAGGTGCATCAGAATAAGATATATCCACGCCTGGTACCTGCACAGAACGGCAGGTATCTGAAATACAGGAATTTACAGGAGGTTTATTATGTCAGTAGGTAAGAGAACTCAGAAAGATGAAATTGCCATAGCTATTTTAGGAGCTGTATTGATCGTAGTGTTCGGCATCATAGTATTCTTTTTAGGATTGCTGTACAATCAGAAGTATTTCCCGGAAAATCTGCGGCTCTTGAATAAGATTCACATCAGGCTGTACTGGTGGTCAGCACTCAGTATTATCTTTCCGGCAATTGTGTACTTTTTCAAGTATCGTTCTACAGCAAAAAAAGATCTAAATAAGTATCACAGAGACAAGACAGAAGACAAATCAAAATACATATACAACGGCTGGACATCCTGTGCGTTCATATCAATGGCAGGTACAGCAATAATCTCAATGGCAATACATTATTTCTTGTTCAAAGATATATCATTGGAGCTTTGGATGTCCCTTATGTTATGGGTAAGCATCATTGCAGGAATCGCTTGCGGAGTTGTATTCTTTTTCCCGTTCTGCAGGCCGTTCAAGAAAAACTGACTATAATAAGTGAAAGGAACGAGTATTATGGTAAAGATCAATTTCTGGGGCGGAGAAGGTTATCTCAGTGCCTATGCACTGCTTGCAATGGGAGCTGTAGGAATGCTCGATAATCTGAAAAACACAAAGACTGATCCTAATGATAAAAACAAGGTGATAACATCAGATGTAACAATGACTTATGACTGTCTGGATTATGCAGAAAACTCGCTCGATGAAGATAATGTCAACAGACTGCAGAAAAGTCTGGATACATACTACAAGAGCATATTCGGACCGGATTCCAGGCTCT
Organism: Ruminococcus sp.; assembly: GCA_003488415.1. Lineage (GTDB taxonomy): Bacteria > Bacillota > Clostridia > Oscillospirales > Ruminococcaceae > Ruminococcus. The sequence goes on from DNLQ01000169.1 coordinate 15,032, forward strand.
CCGTGAAAAAGGGACAGAAGAAAATATCGGATGATGTATCAAGGCTCCCTGCAAATACTGAAAAAGCAGATCTGAAAACAAAGTTCAAGAGCTCAGAAAATCTTTATATCGGCATTTCAAAGGGTGACACAGAGATCGACATCAGAAACGGCATTTACGGAAAGCCGTGGGTAGGTGAGGTATATCATTCATCAGCCACATTCGCTGCGCTGTATGACAATACTCAGACGATCATAATAAACTGCGGAGGCTACAAGGGCGGAGGAACAGCAGCAACATTCATGAATCTCTGCAATTCCAAAAGGAAAGAAGAAGCACTGTACTATAATATCATCGCCGGACCTTCTACTCAGTTCAAACACAGGGAAGAGCTTCCCCATCCGGGTATCTACGGCCATAATAACTATTTACCTGATGTGAGCATCTTTGATTTCTTTGATATCCTTGACGAGCTGACGGAGATAAAAGCCAGGATAAGCAGAAGCGAGAGCTCTGTGAACGAGAAACAGAATGAAGAAAACATCAGCTTCATAAACGGGAAGATAACAGAACTTGGGCTGACACGGGAGAAATGTGATCTTGATCCCAAGTACTATATGCCGAGATTCATTGACAAGCTGCGTTCTGACAATACAATAGGTCAGATACAGGCAACCTTCATACATATCAAGCATGATATGAAGAAGGTCGGTGACTCCTACAACTATGATTTCTCCAGTGATCGGTTCCGTGCAGACCAGCAGGTACATTATCTTCACTACACCAATCTGCTCAACGCAAATGCAGCTAAGGAAATAGCCGAACACAACACCTCCTACACAGGCGGCAGAATTTTCACAAGCGGCGATCCAGACCATAGTAAGTTCACCATAGACGGAATATTCTCAGCAGAGGACGCTTCAAAGCTCTATAAATTCATATTATTCAGTGTACTGCTGACCGGATATACCTACAAGTGGTTTGATGATCTCGAAGCACCTGAGGGGGATACGCTCAGAGAAAAGTGGATGCGAAGGATCAAACCGTTTAAAGTTTTTGGAAAGAGCATCGCAGCAACGGACCAAAAAAAGGAAGAGGGTAAGCAGAATTCAGCTTTCTCAGTAGAAGTGAAAAAACAGATAGTAAATTTTGCATGGTCATATATCAGACCGGTTCTCCAGTGCTTTGAGGACATAGACCGTATCTCGGAGGAGGTCAGCTTCTTCCCGGAGGAAGAAATCAGGGACGCCGAAGGAAGAACCGAGGTTCCCCATGGTATGAACGGTATAGTCAAGGGTATAATCAGCAGCATCAGCCAGGGAGGTATCAGCATTGCAGATGATGTGAGAGGCAGCACTCAGAAAAGGCTCGCAGCCATTGCAATGAACAAGTTCAGCTTCAAGGACTTTGACAGCACTCTCACGGCAATCAAAGGAAATGAAGGCAATAAAACAGATTTTCTCCACAGCTATCAGGAGAATTTCCCTGTGTTCGGAAATAAAGATGACATCCACTCCTGGAATGAGGACGATGAAAAGGATCTGGGTAAAGCCGGAGAGAAGTATTTCAAAGACATCCTGAAGTACACATATGATACAGTAAGTAAATTCTTCAAAGTCTGAAAAGGAGGAAATAACAAATGCCGATATTTGCTAATCTGGTAGGCAATGGAATAAATACGAACAGCCGCTTTATTGACTTAATGCAAAATGCCGAAGCCTATGCTGATGAAGTTGAGACAAAATACAAACCCGTCGTTGGCGCAGGAGGCAGCGATCACTTTATCAGCACAATAAAGTGTATCAGTAACCTGACCGGAATGAAGAATGCGGATAATAACTTTGACATTCCCGGAATTATCAAAAAGATCAACAGCACTCCAATCCTGAGAAGCTGGTTAAGTGCTTGCCTCAGCGCCATTATCTATTCATTTGAAAATGGCAACAAAATCAGTATCCATCCGCTTAAATTTGATGATACCAATCAGTATCTCCGTATCTGGAGCGAAAAGCTGCAGATCAACGGTGATAACATGAATACCGCTGATCCGTCAAGCGATTATGCCAACACTGAAGCTCTCAATCTTATCTCCTTCGGAAAAGACAACACATACGAGGATTGGCTGGGCTGTCTTTCAAACTGGTGTTTTGTCATACCCATGAAGGAATACTTTGCAGCAAATGACGAAAATAATCGCAGGCCGTGGAAGAAGTTCTACAAGAAGATGATGGAGCAAAGTAACATTATCGGGTATGCCGATACACTCAATATCCGAAGCAAGATCATGCTCAGGCTCAGTGCTGAAAACATTTCACCCAATGCCCCGGCTCCGCTGCTTGTACTGAAGGAGATCATCAGAAACAACATCAAAACAGGCGGCGTGGATATAGCGGGCAACTATCCGGTATACAAGACACTGTGCCATATTCCGTTCTTCAATACAGAGGCGGTGCAGGATCTTGACAAGATCATTTCAAACACACTCTACATAGGCTTTGACAAAATCAGTTACTACGCCACCTATCCTTTCACACCGGAGCTTGTAAGAACTCTGAAACAGAGAAAGGCAAGTTTAGAGGACATCAAATTTTCGGTAGAAAAGGATCCTTCAGAAATCAACAAGGTAATATCAGCCAGATTCACCTGCTTATATAATTCTGAGATACAATTCATTCTGCCTATCAATGCGCTTGCCAGTAATTTTAACACAAGTCTAAAGTATTCATATAAAGTTGACAGGACATACGGAGAGGGTACAGGGAACAGAATCAAAAGCATCAGTATGCTTAGATCATTTTGTATGTATCCGAATATAAGCGTTGAAAAGGAGGCTCAGTGCGGAAAGTTTGTATTCCTGGGAATTGACAATCATAATATCCTGCTTGAGGATATAAAGGGCGTTGATACTGACAATACATATACTGACGATACAAAAGTATCAATAGTGTATTCAGGCAGTCCCGATGATAAACTTTCTGATAATGATAATGAGGAGATCCTCAGGCTCGATATGAATAGAGTGACCACGATTGATTATGATACAAGATTACATCTGATCCGGACAGAAGTAAGCAAGCCTATTCATTTCATTGAAGTCAGGAAGAACAATTCGCTGTGCGGATACATAATGAATATGCGTTCTGCCACAAGAAATAAAAAGGGAGACATCATTTCTTCAGATGTACCGGCGCTCCTGCAAGACGGAGAGGAAGTCAACATCAGCTTCGCTAAACCTGAAAAACCCAATGGAACTATGTTCGCATATGTTGACTTCGGCAGCAGCAGCAGCAGCTACAGGTACAAGCTGGACGGAGCCACAGAGCTTTCACGTAAGTCAGTAAAGGATTCAAGTATCATGCGTATGCTTCTTGCAGGCTACAATGCAGACAGGTACCGCAAGGTCATCAATCTTCCCGAGGTGAACAACGACATAAAGTTCATGTCGGTATCAGCGAAATACCAGGCAGCCGCTCCGATAAATGACTTCACGCCCTATCTCTCCGGATGGATGCCGGTGATCAGCAATGTGCCTGAGTATCTCCAGGATATACAGCTTGAATCGAGCCAGAAGACAGAGCTGGTGAACGGTAATCCCCACAGTCCGCAGATAATAATCAACAATCTCTGCTATACCATTGCCTGCAATGCAGTAGCCGAGAACTGTAGCTCTGTAACGATAGTACCGTCACTGCCCAGCGAGAGTTATCATTCCAATCTGAATACCATCTGGGACGATGCAATAACGAAGGCGAACAATTTCTTTCCGTCTCTCAAAATATACAATGCACTGGGTGCAGATGAGAAATCACGTCCGTTCCTGTATGAAAGCATAGCGGTATCGAATTCATCAGCTACATTGCCGGGCCAGATCAGTGTGTGCATAGATATCGGTGACGGAACAACAGATATGTCAGCGGTATTCAACAGCGGCGGAAAATCAGAGCTCGTGGGATATTCTTCCATAGAGTATGCAGGCAAGGATCTGATAAAAGCTACGATAAAGGACGTAATAAAAGCCAGCACAAATGGAGTTTTCAGATATCGTCTGGATGGACACCCACCTTGTGGAAAGCTCTTCATATTAAACCCCGGAGTTGACATAAAAGAATTCGACGGAAAAGCGAATAACCTTATCAATAACTGTTATCCTAATGCTCAAATGGCTGGCGATGATCGGTATGAAATAGCTGACGATGATCAGAATGAAAAAACTGACTATGATCAGTATAAAAAAGCTGACGTGAAAAATCTTGAAAGCAACCAGTGGCAGAACAAGATCATTGACATTCTGTCCATAAGTGATCTCTCAGATAACCTTGATCCGAAGATAGCAGCCGATCTTGTCATAAGATATCTGCTGATGATGCCGGTGATAAGGGATTTCATCAAAGTATCAGCGACTCAGGCAAAACTCAAGGGAGATGTGACGGGAATCAGAATCAAATTCACAGGCGGAGCTTCAAAGGGATTCAAAAAGCTCAGTAGAATTCTCGGCAATAATAATATCGCGGCAAATATCGTGAATTACTTACATAAGGAAGCGCCAGTGGACGATGTCAGTGTTACAGGAGTTGATGACAAGGAATTGCCAGCAGACGGAAAGGAGCTTCTCATCAACGGACTTGATGCTCTTAAAATAAAGCCCGACTCACCCGTTGGCATTACCGGAGCAGATAACATCACTGTAGAATGGCAAACAGTTAATCCGACTGATCCCGTAAACTTCGGCAATCCCGACAGCATACACAAAGACTGCCTGAGAAAGCCGTTCCGCCCTAACGACGGAACCTCCGGAACACCCGGAGAGGTTGGGAACTATAACAGGAACACTGTTATCAAAGATGTATCCAGTCACTATGATTCGTCTTATTCAAGTATAAAGAGTGAGACGGAAGATTATCTCAAAAAGGAGATCATCGAAAAGATGATAAGGTCCGGAAGCAAGTATCCCGGCATCATTGATACGCTTCTGAGCGGTCTCCTCTCGGAGGGCAGCAAGGATTATCTTGTAGGTAAGCTCCAGGGATTAGCGGCTGGCGAAGTATTCACCAAGGCGTGTGAACAGAGCATTTATCCCGAGATGATAAAGGATGCGGCGTTCATGTATGCTTTCAGCTCGCTTATCACCGATCACTTCGGAGAGCTGAAGGAAGGCAGCATAGCAGATGCCACTGAGGCAGAGAAATACAAGTTCGGAGTATTAGAGAAATGATGACACATCTGATCTTTGTAATATGCGGATTCGCAGCAGGTGTACTTGCAGGTTTTGTACTCGCCGTAGTACTTCGTGAGAAACTGAAAAGCAGAAGAATCAGCCGGAACGTTCCGACATCAGGCAGTCAGGCTGACCTGAGCCGGGTGGTCAGCTTTGCCAGGAAGACCGAGGAGGAGCTGAAGTATATATCAGGCGAGACAGCACACATAGCCCGTAGCATCTCAGCCATACACAATGCACAGAAGAATGCCGGAGGAGATACAGCGGCAGTTCACAGCAGCAGTTCAGGAGACCAGAGCGGCTTTGACGATCTTATCTATCATAAGCCGCAGGAGACTGCACCGGAACCCCCGGTACAGCAGCAGGCTCCTGCATCAGCCAGCAGACCTGCACCTGTCAGCAGCGGCATAAAGCTGACTGAAATGTATGAAATGATAGAGGAGCTGAAGCAGGGAGTGCCGGAATACAGGATGTACAATACTCTGTCAGGCAAGGTGGAATACACCACAGATCCCGACTCAGATTACATTCTCCGCATAGCGGGCGGGCAGAAGCAGCTTCTGCCGAACAGGATGTCTACATTCAGTGTCTACGAGCTGAACGAAGCGACATATAAATGCTCCGTGCAGTATATCAGACCGGATAACCACATCATACCATGTATCATCGACGATGGAGGAAACATAGTCAGCAAAGGGATCATCACATGAAAAAGACCAACAGTGGCCGGCTTAGTGCCGGTCACTGATACATATGGCGGAAAACGGAGAAAAGAAGATGCGGACAAAAGTATACACATGGGGCAGGACAGGTATCATGACATCACAGGTGCTTGTGGCAGGCATCTGCACCGGACTCTGGCACACAGGCGGAATGGAGCTTCGTGTGACACCGACAGATGACGACAGCGGAACGGAGACGGTAAAGGAACTTGAGAGGAACTATGCCAGCCTGTGTAAAGTACTGTACAGCAGTGAGCCCGAGCTTGTACCGGACAGCGCTCCCTTCGTCTTCCGGATCAGTGATCTTCCTCAGGCAGATCACGAGCTGCTTTCCATAGGACTTACGGAGGACGAGATAAGCAGCAGTACCGGAAGAGCAGCAGAATACTCGCTTGCGTCCTCAGATACGGAGAATCTTTACCGTGACAGCAATGCAGAGACGTCGGTAAACTGCGGTGCAGTAGGCGGAAAAGACATCAAAGCCGAAGCACTGCTGATAAGGTCGGCGGCATCTGCAAATACCAGGCACCGCTTCATGGTGATATCCTGCGGAAAGGGAAATGACGGCAGATATGACATTCAGGGCGCAGTCAACTCAATGATGTCCATGAAGGCAGGGGCGGACGCATATTTCGTGAACGTCCCCACGGACGATCCTTCATGCGATGCCGCAGCGGAAGAACCGGACGTATACTGTCTGATGAACGCCAGAGCGGTAACAGAAGCGGCACTGGGGCAGGAGAAGTACACAGGCGGCATAGTCATCGGGCTTGCAGCGGACAAGGAAACAGGCATCACACTCCCGGAGCTTGCAGGTGAAGGCTGCCGGAGCAATACACCGGCATACATACTGACAGTGCTGCTGCTTACGGGGAGCTTTCTTCCGGCAGTAGGGGAGCTGAAAACGAAACGGCGGAGGGCGAAGAAACAGCATCCCTTTCTCGAAGCATGGGACAATTCATCTTTTCTGAACAAGACATCTTCATCAGCAGCCGACATGATATGCAGCATCATAGAGAGCTGGGTAAGAGACACCATGCTTCCGCCGCTGGAGGTGCTGATGAAGGCTGACAGCAGCAGCATGACATCACTGTTCACGGAAAAGGTCGCAGGAGCACTGAAAGCCGTAAGGCAGAACACCCGGCCGGAGCTTGACGAAGAACTCGTGGAAGAAGTGATGAAAGGGATAAAAACGGTGATAAAACCGGGGAAATGTATCGGGTTCTTTGAAAGCGGCATACCTGAGCCGGACTGGAAAGATGCGCAGCAAACCGCCTTCAGCATCATAAGGTACGCCTACAGGAAGGCAAAGGAAATGATATAGAAGGAGGCGGCAAAGTGATATCATCAAATCTGAAAAAAAGCGGTATCGCTATTCCGTCCGACAGACTTGCACCGTTTATGGCAGCACGCAGCATGAAGATTTTTGCAGCCGGACTGAATGAACTGTTCCCGGCTGGAGAAAAGCCAGAGGGAGGCAGCTTCATCACGAACGGGATCCGGCTGCTGGCAGACCTTGACAGCAGCGATACGGAGACCGGTACAAAGAAGATACGCAGCAGCGGATATCTGAGAAGCTGGTTTGCAACACTGCTGTGTATCGTTCTGTACGGGAGCCGGGAAACAGGATCACTGGTCACGGAGACAGTGGATACAGCAGATGACAGTGCCCTGAGGGTGATAGCGGAAAAGGTCACCGCAGATGACGCACTTCCGGAGCTGAAGGTATACCGGATAAAGGATGACACAAGCAGCACGCTTATTGGCTGTGTCTCGCCGGAGTATCTTGTTTTGCCTCTTTGCAGCAGGATAAGAGATGAAGCGGAGTGGGTGAATCTCCATGACGGTCTCGTGACACGGCTTGCCGATACCACCTGTCCCCCGGAGGAGATGCTTCCGGAGATAAAAGAGACGATACAGCGCATACAGCTCTGGCTCACGGCACAGAGCCTTCCGGATACCGGAGCAGCAGGAGCAGCAAAGAAGCTGATGACGGAGATATCCGGGATAAGCAGGGAGCAGTTTAAAGGGGATACGGGGAGTCTGCCGTACACGGAAGCAGCCGGTATGCGGCTGTATCATACCGACTCCCGGTTCACTCTGTCCCTTCCCGAAAAGGTGTTTGCAGGCAGGATATTCATATCGGAAAAAAACGGAGAAGCAAAGGCACTCTACCCCTTCACATCCGGCTTTGCCGGATATCTCTCAGCCGGAAACGGCTCGGTGGAGAGCATGAAACTGAGTGCAGTACGGTCAGCCGACCAGAGTCTGTTCTGTGTATCAGTCGATGCCATGCTCAGCAGCAGGATACGTTTCATCGGCAGCGGCAGCACCTGTGGGGACATATCCTTTCTTCAGCACCGTGTCCATTCATATGACAGGCATCACATCAGCACGGAAGGAAAGGGCGGTATGCCATCCATTCCATCTTTCTGCGTATTTCCCGATATACCGGCAGAATACGGGTACAGGTGCAGCAGGTATGTATACATACACCGCTGCGGCAGTACTGCTGCGGATAAGTACATAGAAAAGAGAGCAGATGCCGTGACAGAAACGGCTGACGGGAGCAGATATGCCGTAAGAGCCGCAGAGAGCCCGGAGCATCTTATCTTCATACAGATGAACGAGGAGGGCGAGGGAGGATATCTCCTTGACCTGCGGACAAAGCTGAAAAGGCACAGCGCCCTGCTCACAGAGGGCGGCAGCAGCTTCACACTTGCCGTAACGCACGGATTGATTTCAGATTCACCTATGCGTATGTACCTTGACCTGGGCAGCAGCAGCTCGGCAGCAGGCTACAAGTTCGGCTCCGGCGATCTGACGGAGCATTCCTACACAGGCGGCAGCAGCATAGTACGCATTATCCCGGAAGACAGCAGTACCGGAGGGTACGAAGAATTTCTCCCTCTGAATACGGAAGCCGGGATAATACCGTCAGTCATAGCGTATGCGGCTGAGGAAAACAAGGAGCTGCCAGAAGCGCTCAAGCCGTACAATAAAGGAACGCTGCCTGCGGGACTGAGCCTTACCCGTCTTGAGCGGGCAGGTGTAAGGATAGTATCCGTCGGAAAGCCGCAGCTTCCACGGCAGATAACACCGGAGATGACTGCGGCAGTTGCACAGCTCGGCTTTGCAGGAGCCTGTCACACAGTAAACAGCGGAGCGTCCGCACTGACGATAATCCCCTCCTACCCGGATATCCGTTATGCACAAAACTACATGATACTCTGGCAGTATGCCGCAGACATCATACGCTGCTTCTTCCCGCAGCTAAAGGTAATAAGTGCGGCAAAGCCGGATAATTCGGCATTTCTGAGTGAGAGCATAGCAGCTGTGAGCGGCATAAAGACAACCAATGATGTATTATGTATCAGTATCGACATCGGAGACTCCACCACAGATATATCCGGCATATACAGGAACAGCAGCGGCGAGCTGGAGATATGCGGCTACAGCTCGGTGGAATACGCAGGCAGGGACCTTGCCGCAGCGAGCTTCCGCTCAGTCATGGAGAGGATACGCAGCAGCAGCGGCAGCTATGACCGGGAGTTCCGTGATACGGTCTGCGGCAGCGGAGACAGACCGGGACTGTTCGTAAACATCGGTACAGAGGCTGAGAGCATACTCTCCACCCTGAAAGCCGCATTCACACCCGGCAGGGAAACGCCCGGTAACTGGCATGACCATTTCAACGAGCTTCTGACAATGGCAGAGCTGTCGGACTCACCCGAAGCCGGAGGAGGATACTTCAGCCGGGAATACACCTCACGGACTGCACTTCTGATGCCGCTGCTGGCAGAGCTGACAGCGCATATGCTGCATACCCTGGACAGACCGGATACTCCTGTGAATATCACCTTCTGCGGCGGAGCATCCGGGAGTATAGGCAAGTATACCGGTACAAAAGAATTCGAGGATTCATTCAGCAGACTGATAAGAGAACGTGCCGGGGAAAGGAACATCTGCATCACGAAAGCCGTACAGAGCAGCAAGAGCCTCGTCATCCGGGGACTTGCAGAGCTGGAGGTCAGGGTGGAAAGCTCCGGGGAAGTGAAGCTGAGTCACAATGGCAGCTTACGTCATGCGGACTGGGAAAAGGCAGATCCCTCCGCCCCGTACCCTGGCTCGGAAAAATGGAAGCAGCGGCTCAGTGAGGCAGAGAGCGCCGTCACACCGGAAGGCTTCCGGAAGTACACATCAGAAGCACTCAGACGTTTTGGATGTCCTGACACAGCAGAAGCACTCAGCCGGAGAACTGACGAAGAGCTGAATCTTGCGCTTGACAGCTCCGTTCTGGAGAAAGCAGCAGCCATGTCGGTATATCCGGAGGTCATCCCCGGCATCGCATACCTGATAGCAGCATCGGAGATGCTGTCCGTACACACAAGGAATCCTGCCTGTTCAGGCGAAGAATACAATAGGAGGAAAAGCAGATGAAGCTGACCGCAATAATAATGGCAGTCACCGTCCTTGCTTTCGGAAGTACAGCAACGGACTCCGGGAAGAAGGAAAAGGATGACAAGCCCATTGCGATATCTATCTCAGCCGAGGACGTCAGTCCCGGAGAAGAAGCGACGCTGAAGATAAGTCTTGACGAGAACGAAGACGGCATATCCATGCTCCGGGGCACGATACGCAGCAGCGGACTTAAACCTACAGGAGCATCCGGCGGATACATAAAGAACAATGCAGACGACCTTCTCTACAGCATAGAGGGAGACTCCATCCTGTTGGTATGGGGGAAGGGAGACGGACGTGAGAAGCTGGACAAGGGACTGGGTTCAAGCTACTCCTACCACAACACCTGTGATGACTTTCTCACCCTGACCTACACCGTACCCGAGGATGCAGGAGAGGGAGCGGAGTACAGTTTCACCATTGAGGGTGAAATGACGGCAGTCACGGGGAAGGACAAGGAGATATCCCTGCCAGCGGAGCCGTGCAGCATCAGGGTAAAGAACAGCAGTAAGCAGGACGCAGAGAAGGAGACACAGGCGGCATTCGGCTCCGGACAGAAGCAGGAAGAAGCCGGAAAGACCTCCCCTGTCCTGGGCGGACTGCTCTTTCTTGCAGGGCTTGTTATCGGCACAGGAGCCATGCTGGTGCTGAGCCGGGTACTGAGAGGATCGGGAGGAAGTGTACCGGCAGAACCGGTGCAGAACCAGGAGTCACAGCACGTAGTCGATATGGTAAAGCAGTACCAGAAGCTGTGTGAGGAGCACGAGGAACAGATAAACCGTGATCTGAAAAACATCAGTTACGATCTTGGAGGAATAGATCTCCGCAGATAAAGGAAATGCCCGGAGCAGTACGAAATGAACTGCACCGGGCATTATTCATAGACCAGTCATCCGATCTGCACGGAGACAGCGCCGCTGCCGCCGTAGGACGGATCATGGGGACAAGAGTCGATATAGCTGATAACATCATCCAGACTGCTGAAGAGTCTGAAGGAGGAAGCCTCCCTCGGGATAAGCTCCTGACGTCTTCTGTTAAGTGAGAGAGAGGGATTGCCGCACAGCACATAGGCATCCTCACCCTCGCAGACCGGGCAGACGAAGATCAGCCACAGAGCGAGCTGACTGCTTTCGGGAGAGGGCTTTGTCAGGACAGCCTTGCTGGAGAGGGAAGTGACCTCCACGCTGCGTATATCCGGACGTGTTGCCCTGAGGAAGTGCTGAGCCTCGGTGTTCATAGCCCCGGCATAGGAAGCGGTGAGATCGGTGTTCAGATCATCCGCATCGTCCAGGGGCTCGTCGAAGTAGTCGTTGGAAACGGTGAGACTCGCACTGTTGCAGTAACAGGTGATGCCGTAGCTTGCAAGAGCCTCCGGGGAGACATCCTTGCCGTCAGCGAGCATGATGATATTGATCCTGTCGCCCTCAGCGATCCCCTCACGCTTATCGGGGACGAGGGTAAACCTTTCAAGCTGAACCTCGCTCACGGAGTCGGAGGCGAAGTAGACATTGCCCACCGGCGGATCCTTGCTGTAGAGGAAGAAGGACATATTGTCATTGGGATCCGGTTCAATGCGGTATCCGGGAGCATCGAGCACCTCGTCCCTCCACCTGAGTGACAGCACACCGCTGCCGCTTACACCGTCAACATAATAATTTGGCATGGTGATAAAAAGCGGATCCTCAGCCTCCGGGAGTCCCTTCACGGAGATCCTCAGGGGCTGGTCGCTGATCCTGTAGCCGTACTTGCTCTCCAGTCTTGAAGCGGTGCGGTCATCGGTATAAAGTGAGATAAAAGCCTCCTCGCCGTTGGAGAGAGAGCCGACGTTGCCGGAGGAGCCGATGTTCAGTTCATACCTGCCGTCAATGACAGGCTTACCCCGGACTACGCTGAGCGTAAAGGGGAATGCCCTGTCTCTGAGCTCTGTTTTCAGGCATCCTCTGCCGTCCGAGCCCACAGCACTCACGGTAAACAGATCACCGGCTTTCAGCTCGCCGGAGGTATCAAGACCTCTGATGCGTGTAAGGCGTGTTTCGTCCTTTGAGAAGGAGATACCCGTCCTGTGGGACAGCTCCTCCACGCCTGATATGGAGATGACAGCTTCCTCGCCGTTGGAGAGCAGCTTGCTGTGATTTATCTTTCCGGTGCTTTTCAGCACAGCGGCGATGTCGTCAAAGGCAGCCTTATCGCAGTCGGTCAGAGCCTCACGGGAGTTCCTGCCGAAAACCGACCTTGCTATCTTGTCCTGGTCGATGCAGAAATCAAGCTGACCGTAGCCGTTGGTGCCGACAGTCTCCACGCTGAAGCAGTTTGTCAGATCCGGCTGACTGAGCAGGGAGCGCAGAGCGGTGAAGGTGACAAAGCAGATAAATCCGGCAACAGTGGCAGCAATGCCTCTTTTGAGCCTGTCCAGCCTGACATCTGTGCAGAAGTTCTCCCGCCTTTTGTTCACGGGAGCGGCGGTTTTGTCCGGAGCATCTGAAAGGGAGAGTCCCATATTGACAACGGTGCCGCACCTGATGCACCTGTATCTTACAGAACCTGCTTTCTCCATATCAGTGCCGCAGTTCGGGCATTTCATATCATCGCCTCACATTACGATATCGTTACAACTATTATACCATTTTTTCTCTTGAAAGTCAACACATTTCCGTCGGAATGCCCATACCGGACTATACACCCCGGTACGTCCCGGATACGCACCGGAAGGCGGAGTACAGGGGAAATACACCGTATACACCCTTTTGGGGACTTCATCAGGGTTCTGCGGACAGCCTGACTGTAAGAGCGATACCCTGGAATCCTCTCACCTTTCTTCCGGCAGAGGAGATGATGCTGTTGGTATAGCGGATGCCGAAGCGGTCGGAGTTTGAGCGTATCCAGCATATGAAGCTGTCACGCTTCATGGCGGTGAGGGCGTTGTCGCCGCACCAGCAGGTATAGGCGTAGTAGAGGTCATTGGAGGAGACCGAGCCCTTTTCCCCGAACCTGACCATGGAGCTTTCCTCCAGGAAGTCGAGGACGTTGCAGTTATCCCGGAAGGACTCGTCGATATTGCTCCTTGTGCGGTCTGAGACAGTGAAACGGAAGCTGTTGGCGATAAGCCGTCTGAGTCCCAGGAACATCCACAGGAAGATGCTGTCCTTTTCGGCGATGAAGCTGTCGGCAATGAATGGATCGTCTTTTCTGTCCGCAGGTCTGGGAAGAGCAGAGAGTATCAGCAGACGTCTGCGGAAGCCCTCGGTCTTGTCGTAGAGAGTCCTCGGTGAACCGTTGGCAAAGCAGAGGAAGCGTGAGTAGACCTTAGCCTGCCGGGACTGCTCTCCCTTTGCCTCCACGTCCACGGGAGTCTCGGCAGTTATCAGGTTCTTGATGATGCCGGTGGTGGAAAGGGCAGTCATCTGCATATCGTCGTCCAGCATCAGCAGTTTGTCGGTAAGGTTGAAGCGGAAGAAACGGTCTGTCTCGATGCGCTGGAAGCTGCCGGTGAGCATGGAGGAGCCGAATATCTCCCTCAGCACCACTCCCACTCTTGACTTTCCCTCGCCGCCGGAGCCTATTATGAACATCATCTTCTGCCCTCTGGTGGACGGTATCAGGCAGTAGCCCAGGTACTCCTGGAGGGTGATGATGTCCTCCGGTGCAAGGAGCTGACCGAGGAAGTCCAGGAACTTCTCCGGCATGGGAGCGTTGGGGACATAGCGCACATTCAGACGGCTGCGGCATATGTGCTTTTTCTCCGAGAAGGAGCCGTCGGCACTGAGAGTGCCGTTGCGGACGTTTACAGTCATTTCCGGCGTTGTAAGCTCCGGTGAATAGCACAGCAGCTTCAGCGCTTCTGCGGCAGACTTTGTCCTGCCGGCGATATTGGTGGAATAGTACGGGAGTATCGCCTGGGATATGCTGTATCTCAGCCACTCCTGCTCAACCTCGCCGCCTGAGTCAAAGAACTTTCCGCCGGTGAA
>DNLQ01000194.1 GCA_003488415.1 Ruminococcus sp.
GCAAAGTGGAGTATCTTTCTGATACCCATGTGATTGGAAATGATAGCGTCGTAGAAATTGGATTCATTGAAGGTGTACTGGAACATCTCGGGGACGTTATCCTCTTTCATGAACGTAGGGTTGCAGTCGGCAAAGGCTGTAACAGCAGTCTGGAGAGTACCGTAGGCGTGGGCGGAGTTCACTCCAAAGCCGTCAAGATAGGCAGTTTCAAGGTCTGCACCGTCACCGTTTCCGCCGAGAGTGGACTCTCTTGTGCCGAGTCCCAGGAAAAGAGCGTACACCTTTTCACGCTCAGTCTGACCGATACGCAGGGAGATAAGGTCCCAGTGCTCGTCGATCTCCTTATAGAGTGCGTACTTTACCTCCTGTACCGTCATCTTATGGTTGATGGCACGTATCTCCGCAGCCGAGGCGTCGGCAGGAGTATTTCTCTCACCGAAATTGAAGGGATTTCCCACGCCCTCCTTCTGCACGTCACGGGAGGTATCGTGTGCCGGATCGCATACCTCTCCTGCGTAGTCGTAGTCTGCAAATGCAGTGAGTACCGGGCTTGCCGGAGTTACTGCCGTGCATACCAGCATCGAAGCAGATAATAATACTGCCGCTGTTCTCTTATGTCTCATAATAATTCCTCCCTCATAATAAATATCAGTGTTTTATAGTGCCCCGCACAATCGCTCACCTGTGTTCGCTGCGTGCGGATCGGCAGACAGCAGATGCAAAGCATTTTGTCATTTGCTGTAACGTGTGCAAACTCAGCCTTATGCGGAGCGTCACATTCAGATGTGCTAAAGCTCTCTGTCTGTATCCTGCTCCTGCTATTATATTTAGTATAGCACAGATCCGGCAAAATTTCAATATCACGTTTTCATTCCGTCTGTCAGAGAGCCGGGACGAGCCGGTGTTCTCCGGAGAAAATGACAGGAAATTAGGCTTTTTAAACAAATAGGTCATTCCTCGCAGGATTTTTGTTGATTATTATTGAAATTCTGCGGAGTGTGTGATATAATATATGTATATTTTTCTTTCACAAGGAGGTCGCTATGGCTGACGCAAGATCAATAACAGAAGAATTTATCAGTTCCTCTGCCGTAAATCCTTCTGCGCTATCAAATGCAAAGAAGATCTCCTCCTCAGGAGGATTCAGGAAGCTCTGCAGATCCGCAGACGAGACACTTATATTCGGCGACTGCTACGGAAGCGGAAGCAAGCCCTATAACGCATCTGTTGACTTCTCGGGAGATGCGCCGGTTTTCCGCTGTTCCTGTCCCAGCCGTCAGATACCCTGCAAGCACTGCCTTGCACTGATGTACGACTGGACGGCAAAGAAGGAATTTACTGTTGAGGATATACCGGAGGATATTGAAAGGAAACGTGAAAAGATAGAGAAGCGGGCTGAGAAGGCGGCGTCAGGAGAAGCTGCAAAGGCACCGTCAAAGCCAAACAAGTCCGCTGCTGAGAAAAAGCTGAAGAAGCAGCGTGAAGGGCTTGACCTTGCCGACAGCTTCGTGCATGACATACTTGCCAACGGTATCGGATCGGTGAACAAGGCTGCCTGTGCAAGGTACTCCTCTCTTGCAAAGCAGCTTGGAGACCACTATCTCCCCGAGCCCCAGGCAATAATGAACGAGATAATCGGAGCTGTATCTCTTCTCTCTGAGCAGCCCGATGACAAGGAAGTCAATAATATCATCGCACTCTGCGTAAGGCTCAGCTCGGTGATAAAGAAGAGTCGTGCCTACATAGATTCAAAGCTGGTATCAGGAGAGGTGCTGCCGGAGGATAACATCCTGTACGAGGAAATGGGCGGAGTATGGAAGCTCTCACAGCTGAAGGAGCTGGGACTCTTCCGTGAGGATACATCCCTTCTCCAGCTCTCCTTTGCCCGTATCGACGAGGAGTCA
Source organism: Ruminococcus sp. (assembly GCA_003488415.1). Classification (GTDB taxonomy): domain Bacteria; phylum Bacillota; class Clostridia; order Oscillospirales; family Ruminococcaceae; genus Ruminococcus. The sequence continues at coordinate 1,905 of DNLQ01000194.1, forward strand.
CGCAAGACCATCATAGACGAAGGCTACTGGATAGACCTTGATACCGGAGACATATTCCGCACCGACAATATCCGTCCCTACAAGGCTTTGAAGTACATAAGGTCAGATGATGCAAGGTTTGAGCTTTATAAGGTCAGGGAGCTATATCTCTATCCCGGAACGCTCAACAGACGTATCCGCTGGGAGGATGCAGAGTCAGTGCCTGCTGAGCCCGGGGACTATAAGCGTGTACTTTCAAAAGCCGAGACAATATCCGCTGCCGTCAGGAAAGCAAAGAACGAGCTGAAAAACACACTGTCACGCCCCTATGCAGCAGTACTTGTCAGCTTTGATACTATCGGCTATGCAGCAGACGGTCACGGTGTACTTGGATGCGGCGAGGAGACTATCGCACTCCGTGACAGTAAGTATTATCCCTCTGCCTGCGCCACACTTAAACTTATCTCAGGCTCTCTCAGCGGCGGTGCGGTCTTTGGCGGACTGTTCTACGACGCAGATCAGCACAGCTTATATCTCAGCCCGTTCTCGGTAGTTACCGGAAATGACATCATAAGGCTTTAAGGAGGATAACATGGAAGTAAAGAATAATCCCTTTTACGAACTAAGGACACGCCTTTACGCATCCGCTGCTGCCGGATGCTCTATCATTGCCGAGGACTTCCGACTTAAACGAGCAGTGGAGGCATTCCGTCCCATGTCCGAAGCCAATAAGGTGTTCGGAAAGCTGTATGGTATGTGCGAGGCTCTGCTCACATCTGCCGATCCTGCCGCTGAAATATCTGACTGTATTGCCCTTGCTGACGCCCTTGCGGTGACTCAGGGCACCTTTGCGGACAGCAGTGAGACTTCACCGGCACCGGTAAGTGATGTATTCACCCCTGTACACCTCACCTGCAATGAGCTTGAGGAATACAGAGGAAAGCTGCGTAAAGCTCCCTATACCGACACTGAGTTCGACGACCGCTTTTTCAGGGTAGTTTCCGATCCGAGGCTTATGTCTGCCTTCCTGGAGACAGCAGGACGCAACGGCACAGGCGTCGCAGAGCTGCTTGTACAGCTTGAAGCAGTATTCGGCGAAAAACTGTACCCGCTGCTGTTCAGTACGGTGGACACCTCCAACAAGAATGCTACCGGCAATCAGATACGCTTTATAAGCAGCGTCACTCACGGCAGATTCAATGACAGATACACGGAGTATGCAGAGAACGAGGAAAATCCCGAAGGCATACGCATCGCAGCTATTGAAGCTATGGTATATTCACCGGAAAACGAGGAGAGTCTCCTTGCTATATACAGGACCTCAAAGGGCAAGGTAAAGACTGCCGCCCTTATGTCACTTGCAAGGATAAATTCCGATCATGCGGAGGATGCAGTCAGAAAGGCTGCTGCAAATCAGAGATCAAGCGACTTCCGGCTGCTGTGCGGATCCGGCGGAAAAACTGCCGTGGAGTACGCCCGGAGCGAGATCGGCTTTTTGCTGGAGAACAGCGGAAAGGAGGTTCCCCCGACACATCCCTTCTGTTCATTCCGCTTCAATACCTGGGAACTGCTCGGCAGCAAGAAAAACGTGACAGATGTGTTTGAAAAATGGGCTGCAAAGGATTCTGAGGAAAAGAAGATCCCCTACAGCAAAGAAGTTATGTATGCCGATCAGAACAAGCCTCTGACAGACAACCTGTATGACCACGATGCTCCGGAGTACCGTGATATGATAAGGACGCTCCACAGTAAATACCCTGTTCAGTTCTCTTTGTCCGCATTCTTCCTTGCACTTATTGAAGATCCGGAAAATGCCTGCAAAAAGATATGTACCGATCACAGGCTCTATGACCGTGACCTGCTGTACATTATACGTCACATATTCTCAACTCCCGACGGCTGGTACAGGATAAGACGGGGATTCAGATCAAGCGAGGAGGACTACTCTAATATCAGGCTGTTCCGGAATGTTCCGGAGGATATGCTCGATTTCCTTTCCGACACATCTGTTATCTTTCATTACAAGGAGCTTGAGAAGCTGTTCCCCAACGGTCAGGAGCGTGAGACTGCGGAAGAAAATATGAAGCAGAGATGCAGTGCCCTTCGTCATATGCTGATGATATGCGGTCAGCAGGACCGTGAAAGGGTACGGGCAGCCGCAGAGAGATTCGCATGGGCTATGAACAGCAAGTACCCCTGCGACGATATTCTCTTTATTCTTCCTGAGGTGACCGATAAGTCACTTGAAGGAGTTGCATACAACTTCATCATGTACCTTGTGGATAAGGATCTTCCTGCATACCTGGGATACAGCATTGAGCGTTCGGATATACCGGAGGAAATAAAGGTCAGCGATCTTAAAAAGGCTCTTGCCTTTCTGAAAACCGAATACGTCAACGGTCATGCGGATATCAAGGACAATATAAGACGTATGCTTGAAACACACGGAATAAAGGAGTAATACAAAATGGCACAGGAGATACTCAGGCTGTCGGCAGAACAGCTTTACAAGAATGAAATAGATGCACTTATTGCAAACGAGACTGCCCCGGTACCGAAGGGCTGGCAGATGTCGCCGAAGTCGGTGCTGACCTATATCTTAGGAGGCAAAGCAGGCGATACTGTCATAACGCCTAAGTATATGGGCGATAAGCGTGTGGTGGAGATATGTATAGCCACCCTTGTCACAGACCGTGCGCTCCTTCTGATAGGCGAGCCGGGTACAGCAAAGTCCTGGCTGTCGGAGCATCTGACTGCCGCCATAAACGGCAACTCATCACAGGTGATACAGGGTACGGCAGGCACTACAGAGGAGCAGATACGCTATTCATGGAATTATGCCATGCTCCTTGCCAAAGGCCCGTCCTTTGAGTCGCTGGTAAAAAGTCCCGTGTACAACGCCATGGAGACAGGCACTATAGCCAGATTTGAGGAGATCTCACGGTGTGCCAGCGAGGTGCAGGATGCACTGATCTCCATACTCTCCGAGAAGCGCATCTCCATACCGGAGCTTTCTGAGGAAGTGGCAGCAAAAAAGGGCTTTTCCATTATCGCCACCGCAAACACCCGTGACAAGGGCGTAAACGAGATGTCCTCAGCACTTAAAAGACGTTTCAATATAGTCATACTCCCGCCGCCCTCTGATATGCAGACTGAAATAAATATCGTAAAGACTCGTGTGGCTCAGATGTCAAAGGATATGGAGCTGTGTGCAGCTATGCCAAATGACAGCGACTTTGAAAAGATAGTCACTGTATTCCGTGAGCTGCGTCAGGGAAAAACTCTTGACGGACAGATGAAGGTAAAGCCCACAAGCGGTGTTCTGTCCTCAGCCGAGGCAATATCCCTTATGGTGAACAGCATGGCGCTTGCAGGCAGCTTCGGTAACGGCAAGGTGACTGACTCCGAGCTTGCTGCGGCATTGCAGGGAGCGGTAGTCAAGGACGATGACAAGGATAAAGCCGCCTGGGAGGAGTACCTGGAAAACGTGATGCGTAAAAAGGGCAGGGACTATGCCTCACTCTACGCAGAATGCAAGGAGCGTAACACATAATGGCTGAGTACTACGGCGTAAGGCATCTGTCTCCTGCCTGCGCATTTTACGTCAGGGAGTTCCTTGACTGTACAAGACCGAAGGCTGTACTGATAGAAGGACCTTCCGACCTCAGCGGACTTATTGACGGGCTTTGCAGCAGAAAAGTGAAGCTGCCTGCGGCGATACTTGCATATACCACCGAAGCGCCTGTACGGACGGTCATGTACCCTATGGCAGAGTTCTCTCCGGAGTATCAGGCGATGGTATGGGCAAAAAAGCATAATGTACCCGTTGAGTTCTGCGACCTTCCCTCAGGAAGTCTCCTTGCTTACAGTGAGGAAGATGAAGGGGAGGAGATGCCCCGGAGCGAGAGTGTTTACAGCCGTCTGGAAAAGGCTTCGGGACTGGACACCGATACCTTCTGGGAGTACCGCTTTGAGCACTCTGAGAACTACGACGACTTCATTGCCGCTGCCGGAGAATACGGAAGGTCAATACGAGAGTTCTCTGTTTCAGACAGCAGGAACGAGCTGCGTGAAGCCTACATGAGACGAAGGATAAAGGAGACTGAGGAAAAATACGGAAGTGCAGCCGTTATAACCGGTGCGTTCCATACCTCCGGCATAAAGGACATCCCATGCTCGGAGAAGGATATAAAGCTCACTGACAAGCTGGAAACTGCGGAGTCGAAGGCTACGCTGATGCCCTATTCGTACTACAGGCTGTCGTCACGCTCCGGCTACGGAGCAGGCAGCAAGGCACCGGCTTACTATGAGATGCTGTGGAAGAACCGTACAGGTTCATCGCTGGAGAA
>DNLQ01000074.1 GCA_003488415.1 Ruminococcus sp.
CTGACTGTGCTGGTATCTTGTATCAACAAAATCAATCGACGGCTCATATGAATAACTGGAGACTACCTCAAAACGCTGATCGAACTTTTTTGAGGGATCCGGATCCTTGGAATCAAGGATTCCGTCGCCGTCGCTGTCCTCATCCAAAGGGTTCGATGTTGTAGGTGTAACTTCAATGTCACCGTTGAATAAAGCTGCTATCTTGCTGATCATTTTATCACGTTTCTTGCCCATGAGCTTTGCTGCAGAGACATAATCCTGTGCCTTTTTCCATGAAACACTTGAACCGCCGGACTTTCCGTTGATCTTAGCTATTGCCTTATGATCGACCTCGCTCCAGTCCGGGATCCCGTCTCCATCTGAATCCACTCCGCTTGCAGCACTGAGAGGTGCTAAGAGACCTGCTATTGCAGCGCCTCCGACTCTGAATGAATAGATCTGTGCATCGTCATCTTTTACAATCGCACCAGGCTCCCATTCACAGATATATCCGTTCACACCGGAAACAGAAGGACGGTTTCTGGTTGGGTATGCAAGTCCGGGATAGTATACAAGGCAGTTGCCGAGGCCGCTGAAATATGATCCGCAGGTATCCATACTATAACCGTGTGCTTTGATAGTACGTGCATAGCTTGTGGATTCTCCTGTACACCATGACCAGTTTCCGGGGCCGCCTGATGCTCCTACCCAGTATGCTCCGCTCTTTCCGGCAGAAAGTGTTCCGCTGAGGTAGCTGTACTCCATGGGTGAGGTAACGGTAATGAGGTGTCCGCCCTTTGCACGGCAGGCTGCTGCGGCAGCGGAATAGCTTATACCCTTTGCTTCGTAATAAGCATACTTATGTCCGAACAGTGACGATAAGTTTCTTGAAGCTGCCACTGCTGAGGTCGATCTGGGAGTATATGCCTGATAGTTCTTGCCTATCAAATCACGGACAGCATCCGTTAATGCTGTGAGCTTCTTTGTTATCCATTCACCAAGTCCGGCGTTGATCCGGACATTTGAGGATGATCTCATAAATCCCTGGGTATCGGTTACTGCACCTGATGATGCTTCCTCCTCAGACATTTCGGTCATCATTTTTCCCCACACCTCAAGGTCTACCAGGGAGTAAGAGCCTATACCATATGAATTGCCGTCATCATCGGCCTCAAAGGTATCAATTGTCACTGACACGATATTCTTGTCAACATCGTATTCAGTGTATATCGGCATTGCAAAATTTATGCCCTGGAAGTACTTGAACACATTCAGTCTCTTTATACCGTCAAGCTCGGGATCTATCTGGTATTCATAATTGTAGTAGTCAGCATCAGCCTCCATCAGATCGAAATAGTGGCTGACATTGTCTCTGAACGCTTCCTTGATCTCAAAGTTAAGGGTGATGCTCTCCACCTTGAAATCATCATTATAGATGAACTCGGGAGCTGCGCCTATTGCTGAACTGTCCTTCAGCACATAGGAATATCCGCTCTCCCTTACAAAGAGATTGTTTTTTGCATAACCGGCAGCCCTGATCTCAACAGACAGATCATAAGCATTGTCCTCAGTGTTTATATCCTTGAAGATCGGATCGTCCGCCGGGATAACCTGTGTGAATATACGCTCATTGTCCGGAGTGCCGTTTGTTGCAGCCTTCAGAGGATCAAGTCCCAGTTCCTTTTCTTCAAAGTCGCTGATGCCGTCACCGTCTGTATCTGCCTTTACAGGAGAGGTCTTGAGAGTCTTCAGCTCGTAGTGATCGTCCAGTCCGTCGCCGTCTGTATCCTTTTTCAGGGGATCCGAGCCTGCCCTTATCTCTTCGATATTGGTAAGTCCGTCGCCGTCTGAATCAGCATCGGCATCGCTTACGCCTTCCTTTATAGTCTCGGGATTATTCGGATCACAATTAAGGTACACCAGTTCCTCAAAATCCGTTAAGCCATCACCGTCTGTATCTGCCTTACGGCTGCTGGTCTTGAGAAGCTCCATTTCAAGATAATCATTGATGCCGTCATTATCAGAATCATACTTTGCATATACCGGGAAACAGCAGATGTTTGCAAGAATAAAGTCCTGGAGCAGTTTTATGTCATCTTCATCAACGTCACCATCGCCGTCAAGATCCGCCTTTTCATCATAAGGCTCTTCATCCAGCACAGCGCTTCTCAGCAAGCTCAGATCAAATGAATTGAGTACCTTGTCCTCGAAAAGGTCACCATAGATAATGGGAATCTTCTTCTCTGCACTGAGTACAGCAAAAGGTGTGCTGAGGTACAGCTCCTTGTATTCCTCAGAGAGAGACTCAAAGATCTCTTCGCTGGTAGGCTCTGCCTCTGTCGGTTCTTCGGTCTCAGGTTCTGTAGTCTCCTCCGCCGGAGCTTCTGTAGGCTCAACAGTATCATGATCGTCCAGAAGGTAATAGATCCCGGCTGCACTTATGGGAAGCTGATTTGTTTGAATCAAACCAGCATCCACCATCTGGATCGCAAGAGCATCCATGCCCGTTACTCCCTGACCGGGATCAACAACGTCCGCATTTTTGTAGCCCTGATCTGTAAGTCCGTACTTATCTTTGTTTGCGATGTGCTGAAGTATTGCAACTGCATCTGCTACATTAACACCGCCGCTTTCATTTGCATCTCCCCACACAGTATCATCAGCTTGTGCAGTTATATCCGGAAGATTTTTTACAGATGTCATTACATCTGCACTGCATACCGTAGTCAGTGCTGTAAGGAACGCCAGTACTTTTTTTACTTTCATTATTTCTCTCCTTTTGTAATATATTTCCAGCATCTGATAATATTACGTCACGTATTATGATAACATATTATTACATATTTTGTCAACCACAATATTATTTAATTTGCCAATTTATCCGTAATTTTTTACGTTTAATCAAAAACCGATAATACCGCTCCGGTATTATCGGTCTCATTGCCGTAATATTTGTATGGTCATCCGAACGTTTCAGTTCATCTCCGCCAGCTTCTTAGTGAAATACTCCTGTGCAGAAAGAGTGCCGCCGGTAGAGTTATAGGCGTAATACTCCAGTATCAGTGAAGCGTCTGTGGAGTCCACCATTCTGTCGCCATTGAGGTCTCCCGGCACATCGGCAGGTGCTTCCCCGCCGGTCAGAGCGAATTTATATCCGTTCTCCTCTGCATACTCCTTTGCTGCTGATCCCTCCGGACCGTATATAACTCCGGTATAAGGTACAGTGGCGTGATAATTATTGCATATTGTCGAAGGGCTCCGGAGCATCTGTATTTCTTCGCTGAGTATAGTGACCTCCTTCAGAGAGGTACAGTCGCAGAAGGCAGCTTCTCCGAGATATTTAACGCTTGCAGGGATGACTACAGATGTCAGTGATGATGCCTCTGCAAATGCTGAATCATGCAGTTCCTCAAGTCCCTCCGGAAGGCTGACCGCTTTAAGGGATACACATTTATAGAATGCTCCGGAGCCGACAATTTTTAGTCCCGCAGGAAATTCAACGACTTCAAGGGAAAGGCATTCGCAGAATGCGTCAAACGGGATATTCTTTACCCCCTCGGGAATAGTCACCGTCTTCAGATCAGAGCATCCTGCAAAGCACTCCTTTCCGATAGAAGCAACCGAAGCAGGCATACTGATACCTGTCAGTTTCTTGTTTCCGTAGAATGCCTCGTCCAGGATAGCCGTAACAGGCTTGTCGTTTATCTTGTCAGGGATAACAACATCGCCTTCTACAGCCCCGGCAGCCTGGAATACCTCCGCATGGTCTGAATACACATTATAGGTGATGCCGTCCTGCTCCACGGATGTATACTCAGCCGCATCAGCAGTTATACTGTACTCCGGTAAAGTTATACCGGAAAACGGAACTGCCACCCCGAGTAATGCGGCAGCCGCAGCAGCTGCTGTTATCTTGTTGATTTTCATGGATATAATTCCTCCTGTATAAAAATGTATTACTATTATATCATTCCATCGCCCTATTGTCAACATAAAATACAACAAAAGAGAGGACTGCCTGAGCAGTCCTCTCTGTGTTTCTGCAAGTAAAACTTACTTGATCTCAACTGTAGCGCCGGCAGCCTCGAGCTTCTCCTTCAGCTCGTTAGCCTCTGCCTCAGAAACGCCCTCCTTGAGAGCCTTAGGAGCAGACTCAACTACTTCCTTAGCCTCCTTCAGACCGAGACCGAGGATGTCCTTAACAGCCTTGATAACGCCCATCTTAGCATCACCGAAGGAAGCGAGGATTACATCGAACTCTGTCTTAGCCTCTGCAGCACCGCCAGCAGCACCGCCGGCAGCAGGAGCAGCAGCGATAGCAGCTGTTACACCGAACTCCTCCTGGATAGCGTCTACGAGCTCGGAAAGCTCAAGAACTGAAAGTGTCTTGATATCTTCAACGAATTTTGTGATCTTCTCTGAAGCCATGATAATAATCTCCTTTATTATAATATTCTGCCTTTTCGGCATGATTCATGCGGCTGTCATGCAGCCTTCTTTGCGGAGCATCTCCGCTGTGTTCCGGTGACTGCGATTATGCAGCCTCCTCGTTCTTCTTGTCGGCAACAGCCTGAAGTGTAGCAGCGAGCTTCTGCAGGGGTCCCTGAAGAGAGCCGACCAGCTGTGCAAGGAGAACATCCTTTGAAGGGATCTTTGACAGTGCGACAACGCCTGCCTGATCATAGACCTCACCCTCAACGTATCCAGCCTTCAGGTTGAACTTGTCATCGCCTGCCTTCTCAGCGAACTTACCCAGAACTCTTGCGGGAGCTGTCTGGTCATCGTTGGACAGTGCGATAGCTGTTGTGCCGTTGAGAGCCTCTTCAAAGCCCTCGATACCGGCTGCCTGGAAAGCACGGAGAAGAAGTGTGTTCTTCTCAACGAAGTAGTTTACTCCGGCCTCACGAAGCTCCTTTCTGAGCTTTGTGTCCTCCTCAACAGTGATACCCTTGTAGTCAACGAGAACGCCTGATACAGAGTTCTTGATAAGGTCGGTGAGCTGTTCTACCTTTGCCTTCTTAGCTTCGAGTACAGCATTGCTTGGCATAGTGTATATTCACCTCCGAATGATTGATTCATCGTATTCAGGGTGCAAAAAAGTCCTTTGCGGTACTGACAAGACAGCACGGAAAGGACACTGATAGCGTATATCAATTGCAATTCCTCGGCAGGTCTTACAGAGCTTGCGCTCACGCCGGCTGTCTTTAGAATACGATAGCTGCTTTAACAGCTTGATTATTATAACACACTGTTCCGGGTTTGTCAAGGGGTTTCCGGTATTTTTTTCTCAGATATTGCCTTTTTACTGCACTCCGTCCGTTTCATTGTGTAAAATCACCGAAAACCTGTATAGAATTTCTCCCGAATTTTTCCCGGAAGGTACTTGCAAAACGATGTAAACTGTGGTATAATTGTAAAGCTAATTGAAATTACGCACATCAGCTTATATACACGGAGGTAAAAATATGTCAGTTCTTGAGATCATCGGAGGCGTTGCTCTCCTCGTAATCTGCGTGGCTATCGTTTGTATATGCCTGGCGCAGGATCAGAAGTCACAGGACAGCCTGTCCGCAGCACTCACCGGTGCAAGCACCGATTCATTCTACGGAAAGAACGAGGGAAGAACAAAGGAAGCGATCCTCAATAAGATCACCAGAGCATTGGGAATAATCCTTTTCATCGTTACTCTTGCAGTAAACCTGATCCCGCTGTTCACCGACAAGTAATGTAAGCGCCCTGTGACGTAAGTCATGGGGCTTTTTTCAATTACGGCTCCATTATCTTCATAACCGAAAGGAGAATACTGTTGGCAAAGAAAACAAATGAAAAGACAGATATGATAACAAGCTATAAGCATAAGATAGTAACATTCCTGAAAGCCTGCAAAAAGGACGTTATGCCCCTCAACGAGCTGGAGACAAAGTGCCGCACCAAAAAGGGAGGCAAAACCGGTCAGGCAGACTTCGCCGAAGCATTCAGCCAGCTAAGGAACGAGGGTATCATAACTGTACGCAAGGGCATGAAGGCTGCCCTCTGCTCACGGCTCGGTTTCCGCACCGGCGAGATAACCAGACTCAGCCGCACCTTCGGCTTCGCTGTCACTGAGGACGGAACAGAGTACTTCATCCCCGGCAAGTGCATGATGGGCGCTATGCCCGGAGACAAGGTGCTTATATCCGACATCCCCTCACGCTCCGGAGAACCGGAGGGACAGGTGGAGGACATACTCAGCTTCGGAAGCTCCTCACTCACCGGACGCATTGTCTTTGAGGACGGCAAGCCTTACCTCGCCCCCGATATCGCATCCCGCAGCCACCTTATTATAGTAGCCGCCGAGAGCATTCCGTTCCGTGAAAACGATAAGGCTATGGCTGAGATAGTGTACCGGGGCAGACGCCATGCAGAGCATAAGGTGCGCATCACAGCAGTATACGGCAGCTCTGACCTGGCTGCGTCCTGCGCTCAGTCAGTGCTTGCGGTACACGGCGCTCCCACCGAGTTCCCGGAGGAAGTGCTCAAAGAGGCAAGAAAGATCTCCGGCGGAGGAGTGCAGGAGTACGCTCTCAACAACCGTGAGGATCTGAGAGGGCTCCCCATATTCACCATTGACGGAGCTGAGTCCAAGGATCTTGACGACGCCGTTTCCGTAGAACGCAGGGGCAGCGGCTACCTGCTGGGAGTCCACATCGCCGACGTGTCACATTACGTCCGTGCAAACAGCGAGCTGGACAATGAGGCTCTGCGCCGGGGAACAAGTATATACTATGCCGACCAGGTCATACCCATGCTGCCAAAGGAGCTTTCAAACGGCATCTGCTCACTGAATCCCGGTGAGGACAGGCTCACTCTCACCGCCTTTGCAGAGCTTGACAGCGACGGTGAGCTTACCGGATACCGCTTCTGCAAGAGCGTTATACGCTCACGGGTAAAGGGTGTGTACTCCGAGGTCAATGCACTGCTGGAGGGTAACGCATCCCAGGAGCTGCACGACAAGTACTCCTGTGTAGCCGATGAGCTGCCCCTGATAAACGAGCTTGCAGACAAGCTCATCGCCAAGCGTAAGCGCCGTCACGCTCCGGAGCTTGAAACTACCGAGAGCAAGCTGATAATAGGCGAGGACGGTGTGTGCTGTGATGTAGTCCCACGTACCAGCGGACGTGCAGAGCGCATTATAGAGGAGTTCATGCTCACCGCCAACGAGGCTGCCGCAAGGCTTGCCGGAGAAAGGGAAGTCCCCTTTGTATACCGTGTCCATGAAGCTCCCCCGGAGGAAAAGACTGCCATGCTCTGCGAGATGCTCCGCAAGGCAGGTGTGGAATACCCGCCCTTCCAGGAGTTCAGGCCCGTCCACGCATCCATGATACTTGAAGCTGCAAAGGGGACTGATAAGTACAGCGCTGTTAATATGATGGTGCTGAGGTCTATGGCTAAGGCAAAGTACTCCGAAGAACCTCTCGGTCACTTCGGACTCGCCCTGGCAGACTACGCACATTTCACCTCCCCTATCCGCCGTTACCCCGACCTTGCGATACACCGTATCATAACCGATATCCTTGCAGGCTATGACAAGAAATGGCTCACGAAGCGCTATGAAGGCTTTGTACCCAAGGCTGCGGAGCTTTCCTCCAACGCCGAGGTAAGAGCAGTAACTATAGAGCGTGAATGTGAGGACATCTACAAGGCTGAATATATGAAGCAGCACGTAGGCGAAGTATTCACCGGTCATATCTCCGGCGTCACAGAGTTCGGCTTCTATGTGGAGCTGCCCAATACCGTTGAGGGAATGGTGCATATCCGCACCCTTCCGGAGGGCGAGTACGATTACAACGAGCCTGTTGCACTGACTGAGACCTTCTCCGGAGTATCCTACACCCTCGGCATGGAGGTCAGGGTATTGTGCGCCGCAGTCAATGTCAGTGAAGGGATCATCGACTTCGTACTTGATGATGACGAGGAATGAAGTACCGGAAAGGAAATAATATGAAAAAGACTATCGCTTTGCTTGCTGCCGCAGCTTTGCTCTGCTCAGCAGGCTGTTCAAAGAAAACTCAGGACACTTCCTCGGAAACAGGCACTTCCGCACCCGTGACAGAAGCTGCCGGAAACGAGGGAACTACAGCTCCGGAGAGTACCGAAGCCGCAGAAAGTACAGAAGCCGCATCCGGTACAAAGACCTCAGCCGCAGAGACTGCCTCACAGCAGACCGTCACCTCTGCCGCTTCGGAAGCAGTTACCGCCGCACAGAGCAGCAGCGCCGCTCCAGGCGGTTTCACATACGATCCAAACGGCGCAGTTGCCTTTGACGCTCCTCTGGAGGAACAGTCCGACGACGAGCTTATGGAAGCTGCCCAGGCACTTTTCCGCTCCGCCTGCGATACCGACTTCCGGTTCACTGTAGGCTCTCCCTATCAGCTTGATATGTCACAGTATATCGAGAACCAGTACGGCTGGCAGTTCTACCTCGTGACCGATGCCGGCAAGAACAGCCTCGCCGACGTGGAGGCGGATTACTACAAGGTATTCAGCGACCGCTACCCCACCTCTCTCAGTGAGGTCTTCATGGAAAAGGACGGTCATGTATACTCCCTTAACGGTGAGCGTGGAGTCAACCTTTTCTACCAGTACTCCCAGATAACGGATGTCACCTCACGCACCGCCGACGAGATATTCTTCACCGTCAGCAACTACTATGACGGCTCTGCCTACGGAGGCCCGGCAGCTTACGTCCAGGACGAGGAGTTCTCAGCAGTCATCGGCAGCGACGGAGTGTGGAAGGCTGGAAAATTCCGTCTACCCTACTGAGAACAGCTCCGCCGTGAAAGCGGCAATACTGCAAGAGCTGTATCAGGATAACAAATACACCGCCGGATCAGGTAACAATATGAAAAAGCACAGGATCATCTACAGTCAAAATACGCCTTCAGTCCGTCCGGGAACATCGTATCCCGGGATACAATGCAAGACTCTCTCCGGCAAGCACTTGACAAGCCTGTTTTAAATATGTTATAATTATAGATGTAACCAATAAGCTGTTATATCCTTACGGAGGAAAATATGAAAGTTAAAAAGATCATCGCCGTTATGCTTACGGCTGTACTTGCTCTTTCCGCAGCAGCAGGCTGCTCCTCATCACGGAGCAATCAAAGCAGTACCCAGAATATGCCTGCCGGAGCTGTCAAGGCTCAGAACGAGATCGCTGAAAAGGAATTCAAGATCGCTATGACCGAGCCGGTCGACGAACACGAGACCGTTTTCCAGATCAACTCCATCGTTGATTCCGGAATGAAGACAGATGACGGAAGAAAATACATCTATCTCAATGTTACGATAAAGAATACATCCGGTGTTGATTATGAGCTCAGCGCTCTGAACAACTTCTTCCTTCTGATGCCCGATAAGACTGAGGTCAGCTTCGACATCAGAACCCAGATCTATGCCGGAAAGAACTTCAAGGGCTATACCGAAAGCCCCTTCGTAGTTGCTGCCGGTACTGAATTTACCGGTTACATCGGCGGATTCCTGCTGGATGAGAATATCACAGACTTCACAGTCTGCTTCTTCCCTACTCAGGACGACGCCCGCAACAAGACAAGTATCATCAAATGTGACGTCAAGGCTGCTGACATGGTAGCTCCGCCTGCTGACTTCATTGGCTAACACTTATACCATCTTCATCTATACCTTTCAACAGGCAGCTTTTCGGCTGCCTGTTGTTTTTATGAGCCGTTTCCCTACTGACAGCCACAGTGCCGCTATATAAACTGTTCCGCCGATAACTGCGGAAAGAAGTATCTGTAGGATGATGCCTGCACCGCTGCGGCAGGATATATCTGCGGCAAGCCATGCGCTGCCGGCACAGACTGCTCCCGAGTACAGTACAGCTCCAAGCTCCCTGAGGCGAAGTCTGACACCTGTGCAGGAGAGATATATGTATACCGCAAGAGAGAGTATCACTGCATAGCATACAGAGGTGGATACTGCCGCACCGTCCGCTCCCATGGACGGAACGAGCAGAAGGTTCCCGCACAGCTTCACTGCTGTCCCGGCAAGCATTATCCACAAAGGAGCAAAGGGCTTACCTACCGCCTGGAGCATACTGAACAGCGGGAAGGACAGACACAGGCAGAGCATTCCCGGCATAAGCAGTCTCAGGGCATTGACACACAGCTCCGCCTCGGCTGCTCTGCCCGGAAACAGCAGCGTCAGTACCTGCCCGGAGAGAACTCCCAGTCCTGCGGCACAGGGTACCGCTATAAGAGCTGCAGTCACAAGCGCCTGAGAGGTGCTTTCCTCCAGTGTCTTCCTGTCCCCTGACGTCCACGCTCCGGTCACTGCCGGCAGCGCTCCCTTGCCAAGCATATTCGTGATCCCCGGCACAAGATTGAACACCGTCAGGGCTATGCCTGCAAAGGAGCCGTATACAAAGCGTGGGTAGTCCTCCGGGGATACCCCTGCCGGGAGCGCCGAAAGCACGGGTACTGTCACGCTTCCGATTATGGTACACATATCCACGATACCGGTAAGATTGGTGACAAGGGCGCTGAGTCCCGTGGGGAGAGAGGTGCGCACAAGCTCCGAAGCAGTTTCACGCCGGCTCGCATGGAGACCTCCGCTGCATTCCGGGACACATGACGGCAGCAGCCGCAGTACCGCAAAGAACAGAACTCCGCCGGCTGAACCGAGAGTCACGCCCAGTATGCCTGCCGCTGCCGCAACAGAGCGCACGTCGCTCACCCAGGGCAGCACCTCCAGCAGCTCCCTTCCATGAGACACTGTATATCCGCACAGTGCCAGTCCTGCCCCTGCACGTACTATCCCTTCGGCAGTCTGAGAGAATGCCGTAGGGTACATATTGCTCATACCCTCGTAATAGCCTCGCTCCGCCGCAGTCACGCAGCCAAGAAGCACCGCCGGAGCTATCATCATTATTGCAGGAGCAGCTTCATTGCTCCCGCAGCTCCACCGGCTGAACGGCACAGCCAGCATCAGTATCAGTCCGCTGCCAGCAAGACCTGCCGCCGAAAACACCGCCAGTGCCATGCGCCGGACTCTCAGTGCGTCCCCGTACAATCCCAGAGCCGCATACCTTGCTGTCATACGTGCGGCGGCAGAGGATATCCCCGAGGCAGTAACGGCGTATACCGGCATGAATATAGTGTAGGCACAGGAGAAACAGCTCATGCCTACTCCGCCCAGCATATTCGTCAGAGGCAGCTTGAATACCGCTCCCAGCACTTTTGCGGCTGCGGCAGAGAGCATAAGTATCACCGAGCCTTTTAGAAGATCCTGTTTCTTCATTCCTGCACCTCCTGAGTCACACCGGTATTTCATCTGCAATTTCTACGTACTGCTGCAAAACCGGGATCATGTCCGCTGTCTCCCTCGCCGGATGCGTGTGAGATAAACAGTACTTTTTATCAAAATATATGTTGCAAAACACGAAAATATGTGGTATAATTATTTAGTGTAACTGCTTATATGACCAAAGGTCAGAATAATACAGAATCTACATACCAAGAAAGGCTGGTAAAATACAATGGAATATAAGTTTTCCGACAAGGTCAGCAGTCTGAAGGCTTCTGCTATCCGTGAGATACTCAAGTTCACATCAGATCCCGAAGTCATCTCCTTTGCTGCCGGAAATCCCGCTCCGGAGGCTTTTCCAAAGGAGAGGATCGCTGAGCTTTCCGATCAGCTTCTCAGAGAAGAGCCTATTCTCGCTCTCCAGTACAGCGTTACCGAGGGCTACACCCCCCTCCGTGACTTCCTCAAGGACTGGATGGCCTCAAAGGGCTGCTTCCACAAGGAGTTCGATGACCTTATCGTTACTTCCGGCGGTCAGCAGGCTAACGAACTGTCCTGCAAGGTGCTTCTCAACGAGGGCGACACCCTCCTCTGCGAGTCACCCAGCTTCATCGGTTCACTCAATGCCTTCCGTTCCTATAACGTGAACCTCGTGGGCATTGATATGGACGATGACGGCATAAACCTTGAAAAACTGGAGGATGCGCTCAGAACTCAGCCCAATGTCAGAGTGCTGTACCTCATCCCCAACTTCCAGAACCCTACCGGAAGAACTATGTCACTGGCAAAGCGCAAGGCTGTATATGAGCTTGCCTGCCGCTATGACTTCATAATCCTGGAGGACGATCCCTACGGCGAGCTGAGATTCGCAGGAGAGAATATCCCCACTATCAAGAGCCTTGATACCGAGGGAAGAGTTATCTACTCCAGCACCTTCTCAAAGCTGATCTCACCCGGATTCCGCACAGGCTTCGTTTCAGCACCTGCCCCGATCATACAGAAGATCGTTGTCTGCAAACAGGTATCAGACGTCCATTCAAATATATGGGCTCAGGTGCTCTGCTACCGCTTCATGACCACTGTTGACCGTGAGGCTCACTTCAACAAGCTCCGTGAGATCTACCGTAAGAAGTGCGACCTGATGTGCAGCTACATCGAGGGCGGCTTCTCCGACAAGATCTCATATATCAGACCGCAGGGCGGACTCTTTATATGGTGCAATCTCCCCGAGGACTGCGATATGAACGGCTTCTGCCGCAAGGCTGTACAGGACTACAAGGTAGCTGTAGTCCCCGGAAATGCCTTCAATATCAGGGAGGGCGACGTAAGCCACTCCATCCGCCTGAACTACTCCACTCCCACTGACGATCAGATCAGAAAGGGTATGGAGATACTCTCAAAAATGACAAAGGAAATGCTGGACTGACAAACTCCCGGCAAACCAAGATAAGAAAGGAAAATCACTATGCCAACCAACGACAGATACCCCGTTACACAGAAGTACCTGATGACAAGAGGACAGGCTATCAATTTCCCCTCTGAGTTCTTCAACAACATGAACCTCAAGAGAAACGATGTTTTCGGCGTTGTTATTGATATCCCCATGCCTGCCAGCGTTCTCACAACAATGGTATGCTTCATCAACGGTGCAGCTAATCTCTATTTCAACAACGGCGGCGAGTACTCCGGTGCTTCACAGCGCTACAGAAATCTCGTTATGCTCACTAACGCAATGGTACAGAATACCAATGCCCTTCTGCCAAAGTGCGAGAAGGTCACTTCCTACGACCTCCCCAGAGGTCTTTCACACAACATCTTCCTGCTCACCAAGGGCGGCATCTACAAGACTCAGGTACATCCCGGCATCATCCCGGAGACCGAGCCTGAGCTCCGTTCCGTATACGTTCTCTATCAGCGTGTTCTCAATGAGCTGAGATCATGCCAGCTCAAGGACGAGGCTGAACAGCGTAAGGCTGGGAAATAAGGTGAGCCCATGGACGATAAGAAGCTGATATTTTCCGCTATACAGCCTACAGGTACATTCACCCTGGGTAACTATATCGGTGCTGTAAGAAACTGGGCACCCCTCCAGGACAAGTATGACTGCATTTACTGTATAGCTGATATGCACGCTATAACCGTAAAGCAGGATCCGGCAAAGCTGCGCCAGAACAGCCTTGCTGCCTATGCCCTCCTTATGGCGTGCGGAATGGATCCCAAGCGTTC
>DNLQ01000081.1 GCA_003488415.1 Ruminococcus sp.
TGTCTCCGAACATATTCGATGTCACTATGACATCGAACTGACCGGGATCTCTTACAAGCTGCATGGCTGCGTTATCCACGAACATATCGGTATACTGCACCTCAGGGTACTCCTCTGCAAGACGGTGCATGGTCTTTCTCCATAGTCTTGATGATTCCAGCACGTTTGCCTTGTCCACGCTGCAAAGCCGTTTTCTGCGCTTCATTGCTGATTGGAAGGCAACTCTGCCGATGCGTTCTATCTCTGTGACACTGTAAGCCTCGGTGTCGAATGCCTCCTGACCGTATTTTCCCTCACGGTATCCACGGTCACCGAAGTAGATGCCGCCGGTGAGCTCACGCACGATCATCAGGTCGAAGCCGTCGCCCACTATGTTGTCTTTGAGTGGGGAGGCGGATCTCAGTGCCGGGTAGAGCCTGGCAGGGCGCAGGTTGGTATACAGTCCCAGTGCGGAGCGTATTCCAAGGAGAGCCTTTTCGGGGCGCTTGTCTCCGGGGAGGGAGTCCCAGGCAGGGCCTCCCACAGCTCCGAGGATAACGCTGTCAGACGCAAGACAGCCCTTTACAGTCTCCTCCGGCAGCGGAGTACCGGTGCTGTCATATGCACATCCGCCAATAAGGTACGGTGTGAAGCGGAAGCTGTGACCGTATATCTCTGCTGTTATCTCCAGTATCTTAACGGCGCTGTCCACTATCTCGGGACCTATGCCGTCGCCTTTGAGCAATGCTATATTGTACTCCATATATCTCACCTTTTTCAAAATGTTAATCCGCAGAGCAAAGTTTCTCAACCGTCTCCCTGATTGGCTCAAAGCAAAGCATCTGTATTTCCTTGTTCCATTTCCTGCGCTTGCCGGAGAAAGAACGAGGAGTGAGGATGCCGTTTATGGGAGTGCCGTCGGCAAGTATCCTGTCGGCAAGAGCTTCAAGTTTCTGCTTTTCAACGCATCCAAGCACCTCAGCCATGTAGAGCAAAAGCTCACCGCAGACTATGCGTCTGCCGAATATCTTTTCTGAGTCAGTACGTTCGCAGTATGACTTCATAAGATGCCACCACTGATGCGGCTCTCCCTTTCTGTGATCGGTACCGATGTCCGCACTCCGGGCATAGCTTATATACCCCCCGGAGATCTGTCTGAATCCGCCTTTAATAAGGCGGTCGGTTACAGGACAGGGGACGTTTTCCTTTCCGGCAAAAACTTTTGCAGCCTGTCCGACAGTCATTTAATGACACCTCTGGCTGCCGACTCCATAAGACCGCCGTTCTCGATGATGTTCTGTATGAACTCCGGAAAGGGCTCTGTCTTGAATTCAGCGCCGGTGGTAAGGTTGCGGATAATGCCGTTA
Organism: Ruminococcus sp.; assembly: GCA_003488415.1. Lineage (GTDB taxonomy): Bacteria > Bacillota > Clostridia > Oscillospirales > Ruminococcaceae > Ruminococcus. The sequence goes on from DNLQ01000081.1 coordinate 1,347, forward strand.
TCCAGATCAGCCTCCACTCTGTCGCCCTCGGAGATACCGTCAACGGCGTCGGGACACTCCACTATCGCAAGACCGATGTTGATAGCATTGCGGTAGAAGATACGGGCGAAGCTGCGGGCGATGACCAGTGAGACTCCGCTTTCCTTGATAGCTATGGGAGCGTGTTCACGGGAGGAACCGCATCCGAAGTTCCAGCCGGCAGTTATCATATCTCCCGGCTTCACACGGCTTATGAAGGTCTTGTCCAGATCCTCCATGCAGTGAGCAGCAAGCTCCTTATGATCGATGGTGTTGAGATAGCGTGCAGGGATGATAACATCGGTATCAATGTTATCTCCGTACTTTATGATATTTCCTGTGTACTTCATTCCATTACCTCCCAGGGGCTTGTTATCCTGCCGGTCAGGGCACTGGCGGCAGCAGTAGCGGGGCTTGCAAGGTATACCTCGGACTTAACGTGTCCCATACGTCCCACGAAATTGCGGTTTGTGGTGGTGACTGCTCTTTCTCCCTCGGCGAGAATACCCATATATCCTCCAAGGCACGGACCGCAGGTGGGAGTGGATACTACAGCGCCGGCTTCGATGAAGTCCCGGATGAGTCCCTGTTCCATAGCGTCAAGGTATATCTGCTGAGTTGCCGGTATAACAATGACACGCACGTTCCTTGCCACTTTCTTTCCCCGTATGATCTCTGCGGCAGTCTGTAGGTCGCTCAGTCTGCCGTTGGTGCAGGAGCCGATGACCACCTGATCTATCCTGACCTCGCCTATTTCTCCGAATGTCCTGGCATTGCCCGGAAGGTGAGGGAAGGCTACAGTCGGCTCTATCTGTGACAGGTCGATGTTTATTGTCTGCTCATACTCTGCGTCATCGTCCGCACGGTAAATTACAGGCTCGCCGGCACCGTGGGAATGCAGGTACTCAAGAGTGATGTCATCCACCTCGAATATGCCGTTCTTTGCGCCGGCTTCGATAGCCATATTCGCAATACACAGTCTGTCGTCCATTGACAGTGACTTCATACCGTCGCCTGTGAACTCCATTGAGCGGTACAGAGCGCCGTCAACGCCTATCTTGCCGATGATGTGGAGGATAACGTCCTTGCCGGAGACATACTTTCTCAGACTGCCGGTAAGGTTGAAGCGTATGGCTGAGGGTACCTTGAACCATGCTTTTCCCGTTGCCATTCCGCACGCCATATCCGTTGAGCCGACGCCGGTGGAAAAAGCTCCGACGGCACCGTAGGTACAGGTGTGGGAGTCTGCGCCTATGACGGCATTTCCGGCGGTAACGAGTCCTTTTTCCGGTATCAGTGCGTGTTCGATGCCCATCTGTCCAACGTCGTAGAAGTGGGTAATATTTTTTTCACCGCAGAAGTCCCTGCACATTTTGCACTGCTCCGCAGCCTTTATGTCCTTGTTGGGAGCGAAGTGATCCATTATCATTGTGACCTTATCCTTGTCAAACACGCTGTCCCTGCCGAGTTTTGCGAACTCCCTGATAGCCACCGGAGAGGTGATATCGTTGCCCAGGACGAGATCAAGTGAGGCGAGGATGAGCTGTCCTGCCTGTACATTTTCAAGTCCGGCGTGAGCCGCAAGTATCTTCTGAGTCATTGTCATACCCATATTATTCAGCTTCTTTCGTAAAATTTGCGAACGATACCGCAGTATCTGAGGTATCGTCCGCTGACCGCAGGGGCGTGACAGATATCGTCATTTCATATCAGCCTTTTCTGCGGCGTTTTTCCTTATTCTTTTTATGCTTCTTCTTTCCTCCAGTCCGGTTGTTTTTGCCGGATACGGGAGGCTTTGCTGTCTGTTTGAGCTTTGGGAGCGCTTCCATTGAGGGAGCTTCTTCTGTTACGGGTTTTGCGGGAGCTGCTGACACATTAAGTCCGTCAGTATCCGGCATAACATCACAGCTTACACGGTTTCTGGCAGCTTCTCTGCGTGCGTTCTCGCAGAGCTGTTCAGCTGCGTTTCCGGCATTCTCAATGTTCCTGAGGAATTCAGCATCTTCTGGAGTGAGAGCGGGTGCTGAGCCGGACGGCTCCTTGTCGTACTTATCAAAGTACTCCCTGACTTCCTCACGCTTCTGTTTTTCTTCCTTGCTTTCACTGAGTCCGAGCTTTTCGTGGACTAAGCCCTGATCTGCCTGCCCTGCTGCATTGGCAGCAGCAATTTTTTCTCTGGCGAGCTTAGCCAGAATGTTATTTAGTTCCTCAGGTGTTACTGTAATGACATTTTCGGGGACTTTCTTCGTCTCCTCCTTCACGGCAGCCCTGGCATTCTCCATGACTTTCCGTTCCCATTTTTCCTTCTGCTCCCTGCGGACAGCCTCTGCCTCTGCAAGGGCACGCTCCTCCTCTTTTTTCAGCTCACGGTCTATGCGTCTTGAAGCGTAGCTGCTTTTTCTTCGTGCCTTACGTTCTTCGGCATCCTCCCTGCGGCTCATTCTGCTCTTGTGAGCAGCGACCACGATGGGAGTGTACAGAAGCGGCGCACCTGCAACTACCAGGAATCCGCAGAGAACGAGCAGCGGGAACTCGGCAGCCTTGCGGGTGCTTTCGGCAGTTTTAGTCCACGACTCCAGCAGATCCTTTTCTTCCTCTGAATCCGACTGTTCCATGAACTCGTTCTCACTCTCCGTGGGGATGTGTTCCTTCTGCTGTGAAGCGGATCTTCCTATGCTGAAAATTCCTGCAAGTCCGGCAATCATAAGCAGCAGACCGATCAGCTGTGAGCCTGTGAAGTGATGTCTTACCTTGTTATTCATGATCACTACCCCTTTTCACCGTACATCTGTGATGCACTCTTTTTGTTAACAAAATGTTAACAAGTCAATGTGTCAGGATTGTGATAACGCTGTGAAAATGTGTAGAAACTATGAACAAGATGTTAATAAATATTGAATATTATACCTTGCGTAGATTTATTATAAACGGTGATTGGGGATTTTCGGACTGCTGTATACAATCCGTTGTTGCAGATTATGAATAACTGTGAATTGGTTTATTTATAAGACCAATTCGACTGCCTGGTTTTCAGACAGTTCTCTCCACGCTCGATAGCAACGATACCTGTGCGGCACATTTCAAGTATGCCGTAGGATTTCATAAGCTCTATGAAGGCGTCGATCTTGGATGTCTCACCGGTAAGCTCGCAGACAAGGGCGGTAGTGGAGTAATCTATGATCTTGGAACGGAATATCTCTACCGCAGCCATGATGTCCTGACGGGTGGCGGAGCTGTTGCGTACTTTCAGCAGGAGCAGCTCACGTACAACGGTCTCGCTCTGGTCAAGTACCTCCACTTCACGGACATCGTGGAGCTTTTCAAGCTGCCGGAGTATCCTGTCACGGATATCCTCATCGCCATGGAATGCAACGGTGATGCGTGAGAATCCGGCGGATTCAGTTTCCCCCACTGTGAGACTGTCGATGTTGAAGCCACGCCTGGTAAACATTCCCGACACTCTTGAGAGGACACCGGATACGTTGGAGACAATAACTCCGATAATATATTTATTGGTGTAGATGTGTTCATTCTGATTATCCATTATTCTCACCTCTCAGTCATTGATATCCGTGATGATGTCGTCGATAGAGCCGTCAGGGGGCAGCATGGGAAGAACAAATTCATCACAGTCAACAACGCAGTCGATAAGGAATACACCATCTCCTGCGAAAGCCTCTGCGGCAGCCTTTTCCAGTTCCTCAGCGGTCGAAGCTCTTGCTCCCCTTGCGCCGAATGCCTCTGCCACCTTTACGAAATCCGTCTTTCTGTTGAAGGTGGTATTGGAATAGTGCCTGTTATAGAACAGAGTCTGCATCTGGCGAACCATACCCAGTACACCGTTGTTCATCACAACTATGACGATATTGCTGTTCTGTGATACTGCTGTTGCAAGCTCGCCGAGGTTCATTCCGAAGCTGCCGTCACCTGTGAACAGCACTGAGCGGTGACCGGACGCCTTGGCTGCACCTATGGCAGCGCCAAGTCCGAATCCCATAGTTCCGAGACCGCCGCTGGTGATGAAGGTGCG
>DNLQ01000007.1 GCA_003488415.1 Ruminococcus sp.
GTTGTTTAGCCGCCGGTGGTTTTATAGCTGCCTTTACTTCTTGTCCGGAGTCGTCGGATAACCGGCTATCGCACGGGTGGTCTGGCTGTGTGGGTTATGTGGAATAGTTTCCGGTGGTTTGGCTATGTGGCGGTGTGTGGGGATTGCCGCCGGTGGGGTTGTGTTGGGGCTATGTGGGACTGCTGACGGAAAAGCCCGCTTAAAGGGATGCGCTTTTCCACAAATTGTACAAATCGTGGATTTTTGTGGAAATACAGAAAAATATCATTGCTGTAAATATTGACTTTTGACAAAAATACGTGTAGAATAGTATATGCGGCACTATGCGCTGAAGAACGATATGTTGTCACAACAGAAAGGTCATTCAAATGGTTTTCAGTAGTCTGAAGTTCATCTTCATATTCTTACCCTTGTTTTTTGCCATTTACGGCTTTACGCCTCCGAAATATAAAAATGCAGTCCTGTTCGCAGGAAGTATTTTATTCTACAGCCTGGGAGTCCTGGAAAAGCCGATATACATCTTACTCTTCCTTCTCACAATACTCTTCAACTTCATAATAGGCAGTTTTATCGGGCATTTCCGGCGATCGGCAAAGCTGTGGCTGATACTCGGTATAGTTTTCAACTTCTGGTGGCTGATATTCTTCAAGTACACCGGATTCATCTTCACTAACCTCAATCACATAGGTATGTCGCTGACGGTGAAGGACATCGTCCTTCCGCTGGGTATCAGCTTCTATACCTTCCAGAACGTCGCCTATATCATAGATGTGTACAGGCGTGACATCGAGCCGGAGGAAAACTTCATAAACTACGGCGTCTACATCAGTATGTTCCCGCAGCTCAGCAACGGCCCTATCGTAAGATACAAGGAGGTAGCTGACGATCTGGTGAACGTAAGGCGGCACAGTCCCTCAAAGATCGAGAACGGTCTCAAGACCTTCACCATTGGTCTCGGATACAAGATTCTTCTTGCAGATCAGATAGGACTGCTCTGGAGGGATATTTCCTCTATCGGCGTAAAGAGCATATCCACGGGACTTGCCTGGATGGGCATTTTCGCCTACTCCTTCCAGCTTTACTTTGACTTCTGCGGATATTCGCTAATGGCTATGGGACTTGGCGAACTGCTGGGATTCCGCATACCGGAGAATTTCCGTCACCCTTATATGGCGGTCACAATGTCGGATTTCTGGCGGCGCTGGCACATCACCCTGGGTTCATGGTTCAGGGAGTACATCTACATCCCCCTCGGCGGAAACCGTCACGGCGACCGCAATACAATACGCAACTTCTTCATAGTGTGGCTGTTCACCGGTCTCTGGCACGGTGCGAGCTGGAACTTCGTGCTGTGGGGAATGGTGCTGTTCGGACTGCTGATGCTGGAGCGCTTCTACATCGGCAAGTATCTGAATGAACACAAGGGCGTAGGTCATCTGTATATGTTTTTCGTGATACCCCTTACATGGCTGATCTTTGCAGTTACCGATTTCCGTCAGCTCGGGATCTACTTCCTCCGCCTTATACCGTTCATCCCTCACAGCGGCAACATCAATGCCGGGGACGTTGCGAAGCACTGGGGAATATACTGGAAATACTTCATTGCCTGCTTCGTGTTCTGTACTCCCCTTCCGGAGCATATCTACAAGAAGATCAAGCGTTCGCCTGCTTCGGCTGTGCTTCTCCTTGCAGTATTCTGGGCTTCGGTATACTTCATGTACAGAAGGGGCGGCGCAGACGATCCGTTCCTGTATGACCGATTCTGAGAGAAAAAACCTCTGAGCAAGAAAGTGAGATAGAAATGAATAGCTTTAAGAGATCACTGTATACGATACTGTTGGTGCTGACCTGCTTTGTGGCTTCACCGTGGATATTCAGACAGATCTGGAAGACCAGTGCAGAAGCAAAAAAGGGGACTACAGCTCCTCCGCCGGCTGCCGGGACACTTATAACACCCGATGCCACGGAACCTGCCGGGCAGGATGATGCCGAACCCGGTGCGGCTGAAGGAGCTCCTCAGACTGCTCCGGCTGAACAGTCAACAGAGCCTTCCACAGATACCTCCGCCGCGGCTGCACCGGCAGAGTTCACAGGCTTCATCAATGTGGATCCTTCCTACTTCGATGACGCACTGTTTGTAGGAGACTCCCGTACCGTGGGTATACAGGAGTACGGCACATTGAAGAATGCGGATTACTTCTGTAGTGTAGGACTGTCTGCTACAGGGATCACCAAGAACAACGAGGACATTGATGGAGAACACTACGAGGACAAGCTCGACAGCAAGCAGTACGGAAAGATATACATTATGCTGGGTATAAACGAAGTCGGCAACGACCTGGAGTCTGTGATGACCTTCTACCGTGCAATGGTGGAGAAGGCAAAGGCTCATCAGCCCGACGCTGTGATCTACGTTATGGCTAACCTCCATGTGGCACATTCCGCTGAGACAAATGTCATAAACAATGCCGCTATAAATAACCTCAACTCCATGATGGCACAGCTTGCGGACAATAAGAAGGTCTACTACATCGACGTGAATCCCCTGTTCGACGACGGTACAGGCTATCTGACCGAAGCCTACAGCTTTGACGGAATACACGTACTTGCAGAGTACTACGTGAACTGGTGCGACTGGCTCTGCACCAAGGGAGTTCCCTTCTACCGCACTACCGAATAAAAACAGGACAGTTCCTGTAAAAAAAAGCCATAGCACCCTGACTCTGCGTCAGAGGTACTATGGCTTTGTCTTTTATATCAGTCTTTTGGGGATGTCCGGGGCAGGATGCTCCTTATCAATAAGCGTTGCCCCAGCATACCATGTGTCTGGCAGGCTTTCCGCAGCATACACACTTGTCTGACAGGTTCTTCTGTAAGGTGGGGATGCAGCGTGAGCCGACACCGGTCTGCTCCTTTACAGCGTCCTCGCAGGCTTCGTCGCCGCACCACATAGCCATGATGAAGCCGTCGCCGTTCTTTGCGAGAGTGTCCTTGATCTCGTCGATGGTGGTACACTCGTATGTGCGCTGCTGCTGGTTCTCCAGAGCCTTTGCATACATACCGTCATGTACACGCTTCAGTGCATCCTGAACGGCAGTCTCCAGATCGTCAAGAGCTGCAACAGTCTTTTCGCCGTTGTGACGGGTAACGATAACGCACTGACCAGCCTCGATGTCCTTTGGACCTATCTCTACTCTTACCGGTACGCCCTTCATCTCGTACTCAGCGAACTTCCAGCCGGGAGAGTTCTCGCTGTCGTCCAGCTTCACACGGAGCCCGGTCTTTGCCAGACGCTCCTTCAGCTCGGAAGCCTTCTCCAGAACTCCCTCCTTATGCTGAGCAACAGGGATGATGACGGTCTGTACGGGAGCAACTGCCGGAGGAAGAACAAGTCCGTTATTGTCGCCGTGAGTCATGATAATAGCACCGATAAGACGTGTGGTAACGCCCCAGCTTGTCTGGTGGGGGAATACTCTCTTGTTGTCCTTGTCGGTGTACTCGATATCGAATGCCTTTGCGAAGCCGTCGCCGAAGTAGTGGGATGTGCCAGCCTGGAGAGCCTTGCCGTCGTGCATGAGAGCCTCGATAGCGTATGTAGCCACAGCTCCTGCGAACTTGTCGCTCTCGGTCTTTCTGCCGGTGATGACAGGCATAGCAAGTGACTCCTCACAGAAGGTCTTGTATACCTGGAGCATACGCTCAGTCTCCTCGAGCGCTTCTTCGGCAGTGGCGTGGATAGTGTGTCCCTCCTGCCACAGGAA
>DNLQ01000006.1 GCA_003488415.1 Ruminococcus sp.
GTCTGGCTGTCAGGGTTAGTGTTGTTTGATCGCCGGTGGTACTGCTGTCGGGACGGTGTGGAATAGCCGCCGGTGGTATTGCTGTCAGGGTGAAACTGAGGTGCGGGCAGAAGTTGACATCACTTCATCATCTCCTTTCGTAAACAGTCAGGAAAAGTCACATATACAACGTAAAAACATTGTACCCGTAAAAAAACGGCGGAGCAAATGCTCCGCCGCTGTTTACATTTCAGACTCCGCAGTCCTCGTAATCCTTCCATTGTTCAAGGTAAACTCTATTGCTCCAGCTCTTATAGAGAATGTAGAGTATAGAAGTAACCGCTATGAATACAGCTCCGACAATGGGAAGGAACATACTTAGAATTTTATGCGGAGTAATATCATTTTTTTTGCTGCTCATAAATAAACCTTCTTTAATCAGTCGTTATCAGAATCAATGTCTGTATCAAGCTCAGCTCCGCCCTGGAGGTCGCTTGTCTGTTCGGGAGTGCCGTCCATTTCAGCCATAAGGCGAGCCAGCTCAGCGTCTACCTTAGCGTCGGTCTCGATCTGCTGGAAGGACTCCTGGAGCTCTGACTCCTCACCGCCGTTGCCTGCGATCTCAGTGAAAGCGTCAGCCTCAGCCTCCTTGCGCTGCACCTTTTCTTCCATACGGTTGAATTTCTCCATAGCGCTTGAAGCGTCGAAACCGCCCTGAGCCTGAGCAAGCTGCTTCTTGGTATCAGCCATCTGTGAACGAGCGATAAGCATAGCCTGACGTGACTTAGCCTCATCCAGCTTCTGCTTGAGGACTTCTACCTGATTGCCGATAGCCTCGGTCTGATCGGAGATAGAATCGAACATCTCCTTATAGCTTGCAACGTCCTCATCAGCCTTGACCTTACGTGCGAGAGCCTTCTTAGCGAGTTCCTGATCGCCTCTGGAGAGAGCAGCCTTAGCCTTAGCCTCCCAGTTAGCTGAGATCTTCACAGCCTCCTGGTACTTCTTCTCTGCCAGACGCTCACTTGCCTTAGCTTTGCCGTACTTCTGAGTATTGTCGTTGAGCTCTTTCTGCATATCAACGATGATCTGCTTGACCATCTTCTCAGGATCTTCAGCCCTGTCGATAATGTCGTTGACGTTAGATTTCAGCAGATCAGCCAGTCTTGAAAATACACCCATTTTTAAATCCTCCTTCATGGTAATAAATGTATTATAAATATTGCATAAGCAGCGGCAACCCCATCGCCGCCGCTGATATAATTATAAGATATTTCAAATCGGTTGTCAAGTGGATTTTGGGATTTCACCAAAATTTCATCATCACATAGCGTATTTTCGGCAAAAACCACAGCAAAACAATAAATAGAGCCCGGAAGCATGAAAGTACAGCCTCCGGGCTTAAAAAGTGTATTCTGTTGTTCAGCATCAGCTGAACGGCAGGCTCTTTATTTACGATCTGCGCTTGCTGAAAAAAGCACCTACAGCCTCGCTTGCTGAGAGCATAGCAAGTACAGCGATGGTACCTCCCAGAGATACAGCATACAGCAGTATTACAAGAGCCATACTGCCCTCGTGCTGCGGGATCATAGCGAGTCCGGGGAAGATCTGTAGAATGGCGGCGAGACCGTAGACAATGGTCGTGATAGTTTTGAAAGCGCCGAAGCCTGTCATAAGAGTGAGACCGGTAATACCCATAAGCATAGCGATAAGGAATGAAGAATCGCTGAGCTTTTCGGCAGCGCTGCCGAGACCGTTTTTGTAGTCGAGACCGAGAGAGCCGGAGTACAGCAGGCAGAAAGCGACGGCAGTAATGATGCCGATAACAGCAGTAACAATAAGCAGCTTGAAGCCTTTCTTTGCCAGTTCCTCACGCTGCTGCTCCTTCAGCTCCAGCATCATGCGGAGGCTTTCCTTGGAGTCCTTCTGCTCTGACACCATAGAGGATGACATTGCCTTTTTAGCGCCTTCCTTCTTGGCACGTTCCAGATCCTCGTCAACGAACTTAGGCACGTACTTAGGCGGCTCAGGCTCGTCATCGAGAACAGGAGCAGAGATGGGAGTCTCCGGCTGGGGATGCTCTTCCTTCTTCGGAGGGGGAGTGTAGTTGTCCTCGTCCAGGACTGGAGCACTCAGTGCAGGGGCAGGAGCTTCAGCGCCAAGCTGACTGCGGCGCATCTCGATGATCTTCTGCTGCTGATCGGGAGTGAGCGTGTAGAACTTATCCTTCAGCTCGGGAGAAAGACCGTCGATAATGTCCTGATCGCTGAGTATCAGCTTCTGAGGAGCGGAAGGCTTCTGGTAGCTGTAGTTATCGTCATCCAGCACCGGAGCAGAAACGCCTGTGGGAGCACCTTTCTTCTGACTGTAATCCGGAACATAGTTATCGTCGTCAAGAACAGGAGCAGATACACCGGTGGGACCGCCTTTTTTCTCAGTGGGAGCGCTGTAGCCGAAATCGTCGAGAACGGGGGCAGATACACCGGTAGGGCCGCTGTTTCTCTGAGAAGGCTCCGGGTAATCGAGATCGTCTAAAGCGGGACTGCCGTAATTGTTTTCATCGTTCATAGTATTCACCTCGTTATTGATTTGTCACTCTGAACTGTTCAAGCGTCATACTGCCGCCTGTGGAGAGACTTGAGTAATACTTCAGGATAAGTGAGGCATCGGTGGAATCCACCATGCCGTTGCCGTCGGCATCTCCGGACTTCTTTTGTCTTTGGGTGAGTCCGGCATCTCCGGCGGTAGAGGCTTCCGAGTAGGAAGCGAGAATGATAGTTGCGTCAGTGGAGTCGATAAGGCTGTCACCGTTTATATCACCCGGCAGGGAGACAGTACCCAGTGACTGGTCGTAGGAGCTTGCCGCAACCGGATAGCGGGTGAAGAAATCGCTGCCGGCGGTAAAATCACTGTAGAGAGTGGCGTCAAGATTTCCCCAGTTATTGTAGGTATGTGCTCCGGGATAGGCAAAGAGGTCAAAGTCGTTAGTACCTCTCAGGAAGAAGAGCTTGCTGTCGGGAGCGAGATTGCTGTCCCATGTGGGATCAAGCAGATAGTACGTACCGTCAATGGCAGCAATGTTCCATGCGTGGTCGCCGTTATCGGCAGTACCTGGGACTAATCTGCACTCTATACCGCAGTCTTTGAGCATACGGTACATAAGCTGAGCGTACCCCTGACATACAGCATTCCCCTCGATAAGGGCGCTGTAGGCAGTGTAGACTATATCATCACCGAACCTTTCCTTCGGGGAATAGGTCACATGGGAAGTGATGTAGCTGTAGATGATCTCTATGCGCTCGAACTGGTTTTTTCCGTTCAGGTGCAGTTCTTTTTCAAGCTCTGCAAGTCTGTCCGTCAGTTCAGCTTCCTGAGCTGATGTAGTTTTGTAAGCGGGTACGAAGCGGAGACCTACAGGATAGCTTACATTGCCGTAAACCGGTTCTATATAGAAGTCTCCCATACCCCAGCGTATGTAATCGCCGTCCTCACCGCTGCTTGTTTCTGCAAGTGCAAGGGACACAAGCTGGTCGAGACCGGCATTTGTCCACACAACAGGTCTGTCGAAGCTGATCGTGAAATCCGGATCGTGCGCTTTCAGATGTTCTCTCAGCTCCAGTGCTGCCTGATTTATATCGGAAGCGGCGAAGGCTGAAGGTGAACCAGGTGACAGCGCAATGCAGATCACAGTGCAGACTGCGGTAAGCAGGGCTGCTGCACGTTTAAGGAGAGATGGCTTTTGCATGACCGCCTCCTTTGCGGGATTATCTTTCCAGTATCTGAGCTCTGTCGGGACCTACGCCCACCATGCTTACAGGGCAGCCAACAAGCTCCTCAAGGCGCCCTATGTAGTTCTGACAGTTTACGGGGAGCTCACTGAAGCTGCGGCAGCCGGAGATATCCTCGGTAAATCCGGGGAACTCCTCGTACACAGGCTCACAGCCTTCCAGCTCCTCAAGAGTAGCAGGGAAGTTCTCGATGACTCTGCCGTCGGGCATCCTGTAGGCAACGCACATCTTGAGAGTGCCGATACCTGCAAGAGTGTCCAGCTTGTTGATAGCGAGGCTGTCAAGACCGTTTACTCTTACGGAGTGGCGGACGATAACGGCATCGAACCAGCCTGTTCTTCTGGGACGTCCGGTAGTAGTACCGAATTCACCGCCCACGTTTCTGATCTGATCGCCGATCTCGTCATCAAGCTCGGTGGGGAAGGGACCTTTACCCACACGGGTGGTATAAGCCTTTGCAACACCGATGATGTTGGTGATGACCTTGGGACCTACGCCTGTACCTACGCAAACGCCTGCGGACAGGGGGTGAGAGGAAGTAACGTAGGGGTATGTACCGAAGTCGATGTCGAGGAGGGTAGCCTGAGCACCCTCAAACATAATGGTCTTGCCTGCCTTGTGAGCGTTGAAAGTGAGAACGGAAACGTCGTCCATATAGGGGAGGAGTCTCTTGCCGTACTCTGTGTACTCAGCAGTAACAGCGTCCAGATCGAAAGCCTCGCCGCCGTATACCTCTGTGATTATCTTATTCTTGAGCTTGCCTGTAGCTTGTATCTTTTCAGCGAGTACCTCAGGGTGGGTGAGGTCGTACATACGGATACCGCAGCGCTCGTACTTATCCATGTAAGCAGGACCTATACCTCTCTTGGTAGTACCGATGTCCTTGCCGCCTCTGAAAGCCTCTGAGAGACCGTCAAGGGTGATATGCCAGGGCATAACTATATGGGCACGGGGATCTATTTTGAGGTTAGCAGTAGAGATACCTCTTGCCTCCAGGCTGTCAAGCTCACCGATAAAGTCCTTAGGATCAAGAACGACACCGGCACCGATAAGGCAGAGAGTGTCCTTGTAAAGGATACCGGAGGGGATAAGGTGGAGCTTGTATACCTCACCGTTGTTTACAACTGTATGACCGGCGTTGTTACCGCCCTGGGAACGAACGACCACATCAGCACGGGAGGATAAGATGTCGATGATCTTACCCTTACCCTCGTCGCCCCACTGAGTTCCGACAACAATATTAGCAGGCATTATATTTCCTCTTTTCATAAAAATATATTTGCGGCACAGTATCCGGATAAAACATCTGCGGACGCATATGCACACTTACAATTCATTATATCACACAGTTAAAACTATTTCAAGGGCTTGGAGAAATAATTAAAAGATGCAAACAAAAATGCTGCGCCGAAGGGACAGAAAAACACCGTTCCCGGAAAGCGAGTGGGAACGGTGTGGAATAATACTGTATGCGGAGATCAGCCGCTTCTGCTGACCAGGAATCTCCTGAGATTGTTTATCGGGATCGGGCGGGAGTACTTGTATCCCTGGAGATAGCGAGCGTTCATGCTTATGCACTTTTTCTCGTCGCTGTCATCCTCGACACCTTCAAAGAGGACGGAGTAGTTGAGGCGGTTGAACATCTGGGCAAAGGTGGAGACCATGAAGCCGGAGGATCTGCTCTTGCTGCTTCCGATAAGCATGATGCGGTCAAATTTGATGATATCGAATGGGATCTCCATGATCCTTTCAAAGTTGGAGTAACCCGTACCGAAGTCATCGAGGTAGAACTTTATGCCAAGCTCACGGAGCTGGAGCACACGCTGTTTCATAAGGTGGAAGTCCTCGCTGCTGCGGCTCTCGGTGATCTCCATGGCGATTTTGTCATAGGGGATACCGTGATGGTCGATAATTTCCTTCACCTCACTGCAAAAGGAGTCATATCTCAGGTCGAGAACGGAGAAATTAACGGAAATACGGCTGATCTCAAAGCCCTCGTCCATGAATCTGCGTATTGCGGCGCAGGTCTTGCTGAGGATTATCATACTGAGCCAGTGGATGATATTGTTCTGTTCAGCCAGTGGGATGAACTGATCGGGGTACACCATGCCGGTCTTGGGGAGCTTCAGACGCATAAGGGCTTCGGCAGTATCGTATTTTCCGGCAGCGATGTTGTATACGGGCTGGCAGTACACCTCAACTCTTTCGTCATCAATGCTTTTCCTGGCAGCAATGTCTTCAAGCTGGCTGAGGATGTAACCGCTGTCATAGAAACCGATTATGTCATCGGGAGTGACGTGGTGCGATTCGTTGTAGCGCATATTTTTCTCGATGAAAAGCAGCGCCTTCTGATAGTCTTCCACATCGAGGACTTCCGGCATAGTCTCCATAATGATGATCTTGTATTTCAATCCAAACTGCTTGTGGATCTGGAGAAACTGGTTCATCATAGCTTCGATCTGCCGGTTGTAGTTGGTGTTGGACTGTTTCTTTATAGTAAGCACCATACGGTCGCCGCTGAAGTGATAGAGGATGCCTTTTTTGATGTTCTGCCGGAAGAATTTGTGGTATTCGTACCGGAGGGCATTGGATTGTCTGACAGCGGTGGTGAAGCCTTTTATGCTACAGCACAGCAGTATCATATTCCTGCCTTTTTCAAGGGTGGATTCTATCTCGTCATTGAGGTAGATGCCGGAGACTGCGCCTGTATCAATGTCATAGGGATTTGAGTGGAACATGAACATGATGCCGATGACAGAGAAGAAGCAGGCGGCGTTTGTGTAGGAGGAATTGTTGTGATAGCCCTGAATGGAGAGCATCAGTATGGAAACTATGTTCACGCCCATAAGGCTGTAGAATATCTGTTTAATGATACGGCTGCGGTAGTTGATTATCAAGAAGAAAATGGTGACGATAAAGGGCAGGCTCATCACTGCAAAAATATTGAAGCTGCTGTGAGCGAGTCCGTCGCTGTCGATATAGAAGCCGAATTTAAAGCGTGTAGCGATGATATCGACAATAGTTCCGGCGATCAGTGTGTCGATGGTAATGAAAAGGTATTTCCGGTGCATCTGTCCCGGCATCCATAACGGATCACGGAGGTACTGGGTATACAGAAAAAGTGCGCTTAAAAGGAGCAGGTAGTGCAGCATCCTGAAGATATACGGGTAAATAGCGGAGGAGCTCCCGGATCTGATATAGCTTTCAAACAGCATATTTGAGGAGCAGGAACCGATTATTGACGCTATCATACCCAGCAGGAGACGAAACTGATGTGTTTTATGCAGGTAGGTCTGGAAAAGGAGTATGAGGATAACGATGCACATTGCCATGACTGTAATATCGCCCACGTAGCTGTAATCTGCGATGTATGGCTGTAATATTTCCATCATGATGCCACCTCCTTGCCAATAAAGAGTACTTTCAGACATATTATACCATTTTACTGGGCATATGTCAAGTGAAAGTGTACAGATTTACATTCGGGTATAATAAAAAAGCTGCGAACAGTGCAGCTTCGGGGTGGAGTGATAAAAAAACAAGCCCGGCAATAGCTGTCGGACTTTGTTGGAGGCGCCACCCAGATTTGAACTGGGGATCAGGGTGTTGCAGACCCATGCC
>DNLQ01000199.1:0-8102 GCA_003488415.1 Ruminococcus sp.
ACCTGAGCCGTACACGCTCCGACGGAGTTGAGGGACTCAAGGGATTCCTTGACTTTGCCGCAAAGGGCAGGAGCGCACTGGCAGTCCGCAGCAATACATCCTCTGCCGGAAAGGGATTTGAATCAGTGGTTGCTGAGGAGCTGAGAAAGCGTGGATATACCGCAAATTGTCTGGTAGGCTGCTCTGACTACAAGATAGATGTAGCAGTAGCGAATCCGGATAAGCCGGATACCTATCTGCTGGCTATAAGCTGCTGCGGCGCATCCTGGTACAAGACAGGTACTGCAAAGGAGCGCCATATCGCACAAGCCGGCGTCCTCAAGGGACTTGGCTGGAACACGGCGACTGTGTATATCCTTGACTGGCTGGATAACAAGGAGAAGGCGGTCAGGAAGCTGGAGGACGAGATAAATGCTGCTCTGGAGAGGTATCGTCACCCTGAGACTTCTGTAAAGGAAGAACCCGGGAAAGCCACAGAGCTGGTGTTTGAGAAAATAGAAGCAAGTACGCTGACCGATTCCTGCAGTGAGTACAAAGCGTTCAAGGTAAAGGAGTACGGCACATCGGATAAGTTCAACGAATCCGGTGAAACTAAGATAATAAAGTGTGTAGGAGACATACTTGAAAAAGAGGCTCCGATAAGCAGGACTGTCCTGAAGAAAAAGCTGTTTGCCTGCTTTGGCATAACCCGTCCCGGCGACAATATGAAGAAGACTGCCGATACAGCAATAGAAAAGTCCGGTGCAGTAAGCACGGCTGCCGGAGACAATGAGTTCCTGTGGAGAACGGATCAGGATCCGGAGCAGTATACAGAGTGCCGTGCAGTTTACAGCGATGACGAAAAGCGCTCTGTAGACGAGATACCGCCTGAGGAGCTTGCAAACGGCATACGTCTCATCATGGAGGATCAGATCGCAATGCAGCGGGATGATCTGATACGTGAGACTGCCCATCTGTTTGGAGTGACACGTATCACCGACAGCGTAACAGCGGCTGTATCACTTGGAATTAGAGCAGCGAAGCACCGTGGATACGTTGAGTTCGGAGAGGACGGAAAGGTCAGCTTCTCAGAGCAGAAGTAAAAGGAAAAAGGGAGATATGAATTGAACAGACTTCTTATACTGATAGGAAAAATAATAGTGGGAGTGCTCCGGCTGTTCAGGAGGAACGCCGGAAACCTCCCCGGAATAATACTCTGGCATCTTACAGGCGGAAGGGCTTGTAAGATGTTCAAGGTGGACTGCCCCATAATAGCAGTCACCGGAACAAACGGCAAGACTTCCGTGACTAACTGCATAGCACAGCTTTTTGAGCAGTCCGGGAAGAAGATAATCATCAACCGTGAAGGCAATAATCTTGATACCGGAATATGCTCAATGCTGCTGAAGTACTGTGACAGCTCCGGAAAGGTGGACGCAGATTATCTTATACTTGAGACTGATGAGAGCCATGTGCCGGTAGTATATTCACAGCTGAAACTGGAGACACTTGTAGTACTCAACTTCTTCCGTGACCAGCTTGACAGGAACGGCGAAATGGAGACACTGATACAGAAGATAAACGGGTTCTGCAAGACCTTTGAGGGAAATCTGATACTTAACGGCGATGATCCCAACACAGCACGTCTTGGCAGGGCAAATCCGGGTAATCAGAATGTACGGTATTTCCACGCAGAGCCATACGCCTTTGCGACCGAGAGCATATACGAAGCATCTGAGGGACGCTTCTGTCCTTTCTGCGGAGAGCCTCTGGAGTATGATTATTACCAGTATTCCCACATCGGAAAGTTCCGCTGCCCCAAGTGTGGATTCGGTGACTGGGAGCCGTATATCACGGCGTCCGGCATAGACCTGGAGAAGCCGGTATTTACCGCCGGAGGACATCAGTACAGTCCTCAGCTCAACAGTATCTACAATATCTACAATATGACTGCCGTAGCCGCAGCTGCGAAGCTGTACGATATCGACCAGAAGGTGACAGATAACGTCATCAATAACTACACCGTCAATAACGGACGCATGGAGACCTTCATGCTGGGCGACCGAAAGGCTACACTGAACCTTGCTAAAAATCCCGTGGGAGCAAATATGACTCTCAGAGTCATGAACGAGATGAACGGTGAGAAGGAGCTTTTGTTCGTACTTAACGATAATGTTGCAGACGGACTCGATGTATCCTGGATCTACGACATCAACTTCACCATATTTGAGAGAGTCACAAGAGTCGTGACTTCCGGCACAAGAGCCTACGACATAGCAGTCCGCATAAAATGTTCAGGATATGATGCAGCAAATATCGTTGTACGTTCCGACCTTGACGATGCTGTGGAGGAACTTGCAAAGACTCCTGGAAGGAAATTCGTGATAGCCAACTACACCGCAGTACAGCCTACAAGGGCAGCACTGAAGCGATACAGCGAGAAGCACGGAGGTGAGCAGAAATGATAAAGATACTTCATATGTACGGCGATATGCTCGACCTCTACGGTGACAGCGGAAACATGGAGATACTCAGCTACCGCTGCCGTATGCGTGACATTCCCTGCACGATAGACTCCTATTCTCTTGGAGCAGAGATGCCGGATTTCAGCTCGTACGATCTTATCTACATCGGCGGAGGTGCAGACCTTGAACAGCAGCATATCTCAGCAGATCTTCTTCGCTGCAAGGACGGCATAAAGGCAGCCTACGGATCAGGTACCTTCCTTTTCCTTATATGCGGCGGCTATCAGCTGATGGGAAAGTACTACCGTGATGCTGACGGAAACGATATACCCGGACTCGGACTGTTCGACTACTATACCGTAGCTCCGTCAAGCAGGAAACTGCGCTGTATAAGTAATATTGCCATCCGTACAAACATCACCGGAGTTCCGGTAGACGTGGTGGGATTCGAGAACCACGGCGGACAGACTCAGGGTGTAAGGACTCCTCTGGGAGAAGTCCTGTACGGCAACGGAAACTGCTCCAGGAGCCAGCACGAGGGATACATGGAAAAGAATGTGATCGCCACATATATGCACGGTCCGTGCCTCTCCAAGAATCCGGAGCTTTCCGACTACATGATCTCCTACTGCCTCGGCAGGCACGGAGAGACCGCAGCTCTGAAAGAGCTGGATGACACACTTGAGAAGCAGTGCCGACAGGTGATGCTTGACAGATTGCTGAATAAGTAAAGGAGAAATATGAAGCGAATAATCATCGGAATAATACTGCTTTGCGGAGTTGCATTTGCAAGCTGCGGTTCATCTGTAGTACAGAAGGCGGAGTACAGCAGCGGGATCACATCCTCTGCCGGATCGGAGACTGTAACTGCACCGGTATCAACCACATCAACTGTTTCAACCTCAACCACAACAGCTGCTGCAACTACAACAGAAGCTGTAACAACCACAGTTACCGGAGAACCTCCGGCAGACCTGGTACTTGTCTGTCAGCCGTCGGTCGAGGTGTACACAACGGTATCGGCAGCAGACTTCATAACGGACACCAATGCTGAGCTGATAGCTCCCGATACAATAATCGACACTGCCGAAACGGGAGCAAAGACAATGAAGCTGGAGCTGATAAAGGACGGCGTGAAGTTTGAGAAGGAGATAAGCTACAGCGTTACCGACACACAAGCACCTGTGATACTCAATTCCGGCTGGGAGCCTTATGTAAAGAAGGGTGAGGCATTCGATCCTGGCAGGATAGTCGGATATGTAGATAACTACGACCGTGCCCCTGTGCTGACCTATACCGGAGAGGTGAATACGGCAGAGAACGGCAGCTATCCGATCACGGCAACAGTGACCGACAGCTCCGGAAACAGCACCTCCTTTGACCTTACAGTACTCGTTCTTGACGAGATACCGACTCCAGAGGACAACAATGCAAGAGTGACTCTCGGGGACTTCAAGGCTGCACATCCTTATGAGAATGTACGTTTCGGAATAGACGTATCAGCATGGCAGACAAACGTTGACTACAATGCAGCAAAGGCTGACGGAGTAGAGTTTGTAATTATGCGTATGGGATATTGCTACAGCGAGCTTGTGAAGGACGAATACTACGACAGGAACATGGAGGAAGCGACCAAAGCCGGACTTGATGTGGGAGTATACTTCTATTGTACTGATAATACTGAGGAGAAGGTACGTGAACACGCAAAATGGATGATAGATCAGCTTGGCGGAAGAAAACTTGCATTCCCCATAGCCTTTGACTGGGAAGAGTTCGGACGATTCCAGCGTTACGGCATGAACAGTCATGACCTTAATGAGCTGTTTGAGGTCTTCTGTGACGAGGTAGGCAAGGCAGGTTACACTGCAATGCTCTACAGCAGCCGTAATTTCCTGCTGAACTTCTGGACAAACCGAGGCGGACATCCTGTCTGGCTGGCACACTATGTTGACGAGACGAACTATGAAGGCGATTATGTTATATGGCAGGGAAGTGCCTATGGACGAGTAGCCGGGATAGACGGCGATGTTGACCTGAATATACAGTATATGGACAGACCTCTCAGCTGAGGTGTCTTAATGAACACAGTCCGGAGCGGTATCGGATGCCGTCCCGGACTGTGTTTTTGTCAATAAATTACCATTTTACCTGCCTGCACCTTAAATCATTCCCTTAAATAAACTTACCATGATCCGCTTTAAATATCGTTAAAGTTGTGTGCATATATACCGTAATTATGTCAAAAATTGCGAAGGATTTCCCAAAAATTGCCAAACATTACGGAATTCCTTTACAAACCGTGATGATTGATGTATAATGTAACCGTAAAGATAAATATAAATGTTGATTTATTAACGAATTATATAGTTGATAAAATTAACATTATTGAACGGGAAACGGGTATCTGAAAATATCATTTTAAGAACAGATTTAATCTGCGGAAAAAAGGAGTATGGTTTTTATGAAGATCAAACGAACTCACTTTCTTGCCGGAATGATCTCAGCTTGTCTGATTGCTTCAGCTACACCCACAGTTTCAGCTGCGCAGACAGCTCCGGAAGGAATAGGCGACGTCAATTTCGACAGCAGGATCTCAGTATCAGATGCCGTTGCAATATTGCAGTACGTGGCAAATGCAACGAAGTATCCGCTGGATTCGGCAGCGCTTGACAGAGCAGACGTATTCAACAGGGGAGACAGTGTAACGGGTATGGACGCCCTCACGATCCAGAAGTACGATGCAGGACTTCTTTCATCCCTGCCGGAATCATGGGATCCGTCATATCAGGAGCCTGCTCAGCCCGGGGAACAGCCTACAGAGGCTCCTCCTGCAGAGGCAGAGGATGTGGAGACATATATCAGGCTCAACGGTTCAAGTATCTCTGTTGACGGAAAATATGCTCAGGCACAGGACTCAAAGGTAACGATCAGCCATTCCGGAAGCTACTACATCGAAGGAAAACTTGATGACGGTCAGATATGGGTAGAGGTACCTGACGAGAATGCTGATCCCGGCACTGTAAAGCTGATATTCAAAGGCGTGGATATCGCCGGAAAGAGTGCTCCAGCGATATTTGTCAAGAACGCTGATAAGACCTCGATAACTGTTGAGGACGGCACTGAGAATACGATTACTGACGGAAATACAGCATATTCCGGAGAATATCTCGACACAGCCCTTATCGAAGCCAAGGACGATATTACATTCAAGGGCGGAGACCTTGGCACGGGAATCCTCAATATAACTGCCAACACTCAGAATGCTGTGATCTGTAATAACGATATTAAGATCACAGGAGGAAATATCAATATCAATACTCTGAACGAGACTGATAAGACAGATGCCATAAAGGGCAAGACCTCAGTGACAGTCAAGGGAGGAAAACTGGTCATCGACTCGGAGGGTGACGGTATCAAGTCATCCAAGGGCGAGGTAGAGATCTCCGGCGGCGAGATACTGATAAAGGCTGGCAGCGATGCAATACAGGCAGAGACTACACTTACAGTATCCGGCGGAGATATATCAGCCTGCGGAGACAGAGGTTTACGCAGTGAGGGAAATGTCAATATTACCGGCGGAAACATACTTGCCACAGCAACAGATAACCAGTGCGAGAAACTCACATCTACAGATCAGGCGGCTGTAGTACTCGACTTCACAAAGCAGTGGTCCAAGAACAATCCTATTGCACTCACCGACTCAGGCAAGAATGTGATATTTGACAAGAATACACGCAAGAAATATCGTTATGCCATAGTCTCCTCACCGGAGCTTACTGACGGTGCACCCTACAGAGTATACGCAGGAGGAATCGAGACAAAGGCTTCATCTGACATCAAGGCTGGCAAGCCGGCAGCATATAAGGATGTAAACAATTCCGACAGTGCTGATCTGCTCTATGGAGGACTGTTCGACCAGAGCAGCGTTCATCGCATTGAAGTTGAAATGTCAAACTGGTCAGATTTCCTTTCTCACTCACAGGATGAGGAATACTATCCATGCAACATAATAATAGACGGTGAGCGTATCGACAATGTCGGCATCAGAACCAAAGGACACAGTTCAAATATGTTTGTATATCAGGCAGGCAAGGATAAGTACAGTTTCCGTTTCAAGCTGGATAAGTACGATAAGTATCAGAACTACAAGGGACTTACTGAGATCTGTGTGAACAACTTCTATTCAGATCCCTCCTGTATGAGAGATGTACTGTGCTACAACTCGATGTATGACCTTGATGCCTATGCTCCTAACGTAGGCTATACAGATATGTACCTCAACGGTGAGCTTTACAGCTTCTATCTCCTTTGCGAGCAGCCGGGAACAACAGTAGGTGAAAGACTTGCAACAACAGATGATGCTGTATTCTATAAGGCAGCTGATGTAGGCAGTTCCTATGACTGTACATTCAGACCTCAGATGGAACTGAATAACTTTGAGGTTAAGTACGGTACAGACGACGAGCTGAAGCATATCCAGGAGGTCAAGGATGCGATCAACAAAGTAACCTCAAGCAACTACAAGTTCATTGAGGACATAATTGATGTACCGAGCTGGCTCAAGGGCTTTGCCGTAAATGCTGTAATGGGCAACTATGACAGCTATAACGGACAGATGGCACATAACTACTACGTAATGTACAATGAAGGCAAGATGTACTATGTCGGCTGGGACTACAATCTTTCCATAGGCAACTTCATGGATTACGGAGCAGCAGCAGAGTCAGACATCACAACAGGTCTGTATCAGGCAGATGCGAGTCAGCGTCCCATGCTTACAAATCTTCTTCAGGTACCGGAGTATCGTGATATGTACTACAGCTACGTAAAGCAGATAGTAAATCTTTACAGCGATCCTGAGAAGACAGTAAACGGTCTTTCAACACTTATCCGTGATCACGTAAAGGCTGATCCGAGATTCTTCTTCACATACGACCAGTTTGAGAGCAATATCTCAAAGAGTGCTCAGGGACTCCAGACCGGCGGCAATAACGGCGGAATGTGGGGAGGCTTTGGAGGATTTGGCGGATTCGGCGGCTTCGGAGGTTTTGGAGGCTTCGGCGGATTCGGCGGCGGCGGTCTTTTCTCCTACGGCGGCGACAGTGTATCGATCGTTGACTTTATGATAAAGAGAAACGAGTATATCCATAATACTATCGGTTTCTGATATGTAAAAAAACCCGGAAGCGGTTTGTGTAACTGCTTCCGGGATCATTTTTTTACAGTGATACGTGCTTGAATACACTGCTCTACATTCAATTTCGATCATGCAGTATTTGCAAAATACAACCTGACGAAGTACTGCGGCAGGATCTGCGCGCCGACAGACATCAAGGTCAGGGCAGATCAATACGCTGAACTGAATGCCCGTGCAGATGCGCTGCACAGTCAAATCGCAGATGCGCTGACGGCAGATACGGCGAGTGCGTTGGAGGAACTCATCGACATACACCGGCAGATGGAATCGATCACCTCGGAGGACAGCTACACGAGGGGCTTTCGTGCCGGCGCAAGACTGATGCTGGATATGCTGGAGCCATAAACAAGGTACATACTTCTCAGCCCGCTTCGGCGGGCTGTTCTTATTCCACTGTAAAATGTACACTATCCACCAGATAAAAAAGTACATCTCTGGTAGTATTATTCGTTGACTTATCG
>DNLQ01000199.1:8217-9241 GCA_003488415.1 Ruminococcus sp.
ACAACGAGATCTGGAGGAAAAGAACATGATCAGCTACGGAATGGCACTGGCAAGAGCAAAGGCAGCAAAGAGCAACTAGAACGAGGAAGAGTACATCACGAAGGCGGTCATCACCTGGGCGGATGCCGACTACGAGAACGAGCTTGAGATCGAGAACGACGGCTTCAGCGACGAGGAGTTCGAGGCTTGGATCGAGCAGAACGCCGAGGAGCTTGCAAAGAAGGCGGCCGCCGAGCAAGGCACGACCTTCGAGGAGCTGGTAGGCATCGACTAGTTTCCAAAGAAGTGAGCCGCCGTGTGCAGTATGCACGAAAAGCCATTGCAGAAGGCAGAGAACAGAATCACGGCGATTACCAAAAGCTGTGCGGTCTGGCGCTGGATAAGAACGGCAATAAAAGCCAATACAACTGCGAAAAATGGAAGTTCCTGCTCGATGCGCTGTTCCGCTGTTCCTCGGAATGCTGCAGCGTCATGAAGAAAAATCCCATGAAGCAGTACGAAAAAGAGACCGGCAGAATGCCGATTGTGGCAACGATGGCTTGTGAAAGCCGACTGCGTAAAGAACACTGGCTGATTCACGGCTGCAACGCCTTTGATGCGAAACGTCCTCGCTCCCAGCCGATGTCCTTCTGGACAGAACAGGATGTCCTCGAATATATTTACACACGAAAAATCCCCTATGCTTCGGTATATGGGGATATTTTTATCGGTGAGGACGGAAAGTACCACACCACAGGCGCACAGCGGACGGGCTGTATGTTCTGTATGTTCGGCTGTCACCTCGAAAAAGAACCTAACCGTTTTCAGAAGCTCGCCGAAACGCACCCGAAAATTTATGATTATTGCATCGGCGGCGGTGCGGAGATGGACGGTGTATGGCAGCCGGACAATCACGGTCTGGGGCTTGGAAAAGTCCTGGGGTATATCGGGGTGAATTACGAAAAACCGTCCGATGCGGAGGGAGGATGATACTATGGGCTTTTTGAGCTGGCTCGGCTTCAATAAGCCGAGAGATGCGCCGATG
>DNLQ01000026.1 GCA_003488415.1 Ruminococcus sp.
CATAAGCACCAGGTCGCAGTTGCCCTTGTCGAACTCCACTCCCACGGGCCCTGTGTACCCTGCGGCATACTCGCTCTTTACCTGATCCTCAAGTGCGCCGCCTATTATCTCGTATACACCGTCAAACTGCTCCGGCATCGGTGAGGACGTGTCTCCCTTGCGGCTGAGCACAAGAAGTGTCTCGTCATCAATATCCGGATACTTTCCTGTTATGGTAAGGGTGTCATTTTCAAGCCTGCTGCCCTCCGGCGCTATCTCGATGCCGTCCAGCAGGAGAGTGCCGTCCATGAGGTAGTACATGAACTCTGAAAGATCACGGTGTATGCTTACGCTTCCCTGCTCTGTAACACTTGCTGTATATTCGTAATTAGTCCATGTGCCCACAAGTGAACCGTCGGGATAGTTGTGCTTCTCACGAGGATTTTTTCCGTTCCTCCGGCGTGCCGGGCCTCCGCATCCGACGGCTGTACAGAGCATAGCTCCGGCGATGACTGCTGCCGCAGCTCTCAATATGCTACTTTTCATTTTCTTCCTCCTCAGTCAGCTCTTTTAAGCACCTCACGGTGAGGCTCGGAATCGTCCTCGTCTCCGGCAACATCTCCCATATATGTCAGGGTAAGCTCGTCACCGGCGATCTCGTACTTATAGCTTACGGAATCAGCATTCTGGTCAATGAAAGCCATATTCTCACTGAACATATCAAGCTGCCCTTCACTGACCTCGTAATCGCAGTAATCAACTGCGGTAAAGATAAATTTTTCTCCGTCGATCTTAACGTCAAGATCCAGCTTGGAAGGATCTATGAACAGACTGTCGGCTATGATGTTGATGTAGTCACCGCCCACAAGGTCGTATTCTCCGTTGTAGGTCTCCTTTACAGCCTCTCCCTTGCGGCGGAGAGCCAGAAGCTCAACGTCCCCGCCGGCTCCGCTGCTCTCCTCTTCTGTTCCGCCGTCACTATTGCTGCTGCCGTCGTCATGGATGATAACGTTCAGCTCTGTGCCGTTGTAGGAAATGCTGTCGTCCGGAACGATATCGTCGGACAGGTAGAGGTGCTTGCTGCTGTCGAAATGCAGGAAGGAAGAAAAGTCCATTACAAGTGAGATCTTCCTGTCGTCCTGGAAGCGATAGCCGGTGAATTCTCCCATCCATGTTCCTATAAGCTCCTGATCCAGGGGAGCTGTGCTCACTCTCCTGCTGCTCGCCGGCTGACTGCTGTTCTGTGCCGCACTGCATGAAGAAAGGGTGCCGGCTAATACAGCGCATACCGTCATGACTGCTGTTATTTTTCTCATATCATTTACCTCCGCAGGGGGATTTTTTTATGTCTGAACGCCGCTGCCCGATGATGCAGACCGGAGCTTCTCCGCTCTGCATTGCAGTATCACAGCTGTCCCTCCGGACAGCGGCGCAGGATAGTCGTACATATTATTATACCACTTATCACGCCGATTTTCAATAGCACAGTCATAAAACAAAAACGCCTGTAAGCAGGGGATTTTGTGAATATTTGCGGAATCGTCCGGAATGTAAGTACATACTAACATTTGTTCCGTTTCCAGAGGCTAACATTCCTACTATTTTCCTGGGCGATAGGTTATAATAAAATCTGGAATAATGTGCCGGAAGGAGTGGACACTATAAAAACTGTAGAGCTTTTCACAGACGGTGCGTGCAGCGGCAATCCCGGGCCGGGCGGGTACGGGATCGTACTCAGGTACGGGAAGAATGAAAAGGAGATCTCCGGCGGAGAGGCTGAGACCACTAACAACCGCATGGAGCTTACCGCTGTCATTGTGGGACTGTCTGCACTGAAAGAACCCTGCAATGTGCTGCTCACCACCGACAGCCGCTATGTGGCAGATGCTGTTACAAAGGGATGGGTGTACGGCTGGAAGGCAAGAGGCTGGGTAAAGGCTGACAAAAAGCCTGCGCTGAACTCTGACCTGTGGGAGAAGCTGCTCCCGCTGCTGGAGACTCACAATGTTACTATCAACTGGGTAAGAGGTCATGCAGGTCATCCCGAAAACGAGCGCTGCGACCGCCTTGCCGTGGCACAGAGGGACAAGTATTCGTCCTCCGCACACTGAGTGCGGAAAGATATGGAGGTATCACCAATGGAAAAAAGATTCATATACGCAGACAACGCTGCAACAACTCCCGTTTCAGAGGAAGTACTGAACGCAATGCTGCCGCATTTCCGGACTGATTTCGGCAACCCCTCCAGCATATACAAGCTGGGACGTGACGCTCAGCGTGACGTTGAGACCGCCCGTGAAAAGGCTGCAAAGGCTCTGGGTGCCGATCCTGCCGAGATATTCTTTACAAGCTGCGGCTCGGAATCCGATAACTGGGCTATAAAGGGTACTGCCGAAAGAATGGCAAGAAGGGGAAAGAAGCATATCATCACTTCGGTATTCGAGCATCACGCTGTGCTCCATACCTGTGAGTACCTGGAAAAGCAGGGGTATGAGGTCACTTATATCCCCGTAAGCGACAAGGGTTTAATTGATCCCGAGGACATCCGCAAAGCTATCCGTGAGGATACTGCTTTAGTTACCATAATGTACGCCAACAACGAGATAGGCACTATCCAGCCCATTGAGGAAATCGCTGCGATATGCCACGAAAAGGGCGTCCTCTTCCACACCGATGCGGTACAGGCTGTAGGTCACGTTGAGATCGACGTTAAGAAACAGGGCATTGATATGCTCTCGCTGTCAGGTCACAAGATCCACGCTCAGAAGGGTGTCGGTATACTGTATGTCAAGAAGGGCATCGTCCTCCCCAACCTTATCCACGGCGGCGGTCAGGAGAGATCAAGACGTGCCGGCACAGAGAACGTTCCGGCTATAGTAGGACTCGGCGTGGCTATCGAAGCTGCAACAAAGAATATCGCTGAGAAGGCTGCTGTCATCACTCCCAGAAGAAACAGGATAATAGACGGTCTGCTTAAAATACCCTACACCCGTCTTAACGGCGACAGGGACAAGCGCCTTCCCGGAAACCTCAATATCTCCTTTGAGGGACTTGAGGGAGAGTCTCTGCTGCTGATGCTGGATATGAACGGCATCTGCGCTTCATCAGGCTCTGCCTGCACCTCCGGCTCACTTGATCCCTCACACGTTCTCCTCTCCATCGGACTGAAGCACGAAGTGGCTCACGGCTCACTGAGAATGTCCATTGAGGAGGATGTCACCGACGAGGACGTTGACTACATCCTTGAGACCGTGCCGAAGGTAGTGGACAGACTGCGTGCAATGTCTCCGGTATGGGAGAAGATGATGAAAGGCGAGAAGTACGAATAATAAACGTACCGCTATGTAAGGAGTGAACGCTGTGGGATTACTGGACAAGCTGCTGGGCAGGGAAAATGATGAAGATGGACTGCTCACCGATGACGAAAAGGAACTGAGAGAATACGAGGAGACTGAATACGCTCCCACCTCCCGTGTGGAGGATTCCTCACACGCAGAGTTCATAGTGGAGGACTCCTTCCCTATGGGCTCCGATGCTGCTGTGGCAGCAGGTACAGTCACTGCCGGCACCTTCCATGTGGGAGATAAGGTGGTGATAGAATCCAGCATCACCGGAAATACTATCACCTCCGTAATAACCGGGATAGAGCAGTACCGGAAAATATGCAGAAGCGTATCCGAGGGCGATACAGCAGGACTGAAGTTCCAGGGACTCGCCCGTAAGGATCTTAAAAGAAACGATATCATAAAGAAAGCAAGCGAATAAGGAGAGATCATATATGATGTACAGTGAAAAGGTTCTTGACCATTTTTCAAACCCCAGAAACGTAGGAGAGATCGAAGACGCAGACGGTGTCGGAGAGATCGGAAATGCCAAGTGCGGAGACATAATGAAGATGTATCTGAAAATTGACGGCGGCATCATCACCGATGCAAAGTTCAAGACCTTCGGCTGCGGTGCTGCCGTGGCTACTTCCTCAATGGCTACCGAGCTTATCAAGGGCAAGTCGATAGACGACGCTCTGAAGCTGACAAATCAGGCTGTTGTGGAGGCTCTTGACGGTCTTCCGGCAGTAAAGATACACTGCTCGGTACTTGCAGAGCAGGCTGTCCGTTCAGCACTCTCTGACTACTACACCCGTCAGGGCATAGATCCCCTCCCCATCGTAGGAGAGATACACGAACCAGAAGAATAAAACAAACGCCCCTCCCGGTGCCTTTCCCGGGAGGGGCGCTGTAATAAAGAAGAGAGATATGTTTCCGGGCATTCGGACAGCCTCCGTATTACAGAAGCATCCGGACACCCGAAAATCCCGTCCGGGAACACTTGCCTTTGTGTCCCCGGAGGAAGATCTGATGAACTGCGGTCACTCAGTGAACCGCTTATTATAATCGTTGAAT
Source organism: Ruminococcus sp. (assembly GCA_003488415.1). Lineage (GTDB taxonomy): Bacteria > Bacillota > Clostridia > Oscillospirales > Ruminococcaceae > Ruminococcus. The sequence goes on from DNLQ01000026.1 coordinate 4,380, forward strand.
GCCTTTACGATGATCTCTGCACAGGTCTCATCGCCCAGCTCAGCGCTGTTGAGACAAAGACAGTACTGCTCCTTGTCCTGCCAGCTCCTGCCGGTATTCACATTGAAAAAGGTCTCACGGCGCTTGTCTGCCTTCTTCATTATGCTCTCCGCCTTGTTCTCAGCTATGCCGTATTCCTCAATAGCTCTCTTTATACGAGCCTCCTTTGACGAATAGATGTATATGCTGAAACAGCCCTTTTCTTCAAGTATATAGCTTCCGCAGCGCCCTACGAGAACGAAGCTCTTTTCAGTCTCTGCAAGCTCTGTGATTATATTGCTCTCCATGATGAATACCCTGTCCGAAAGCGGAAGGCTGTCCTCCATGGAGCGCCCTGTATTGGATGAAAGCAGCAGTGAGTACAGGAAACTGGTGGGAACGCTCTCCTCTGCCGATTCCAGATGTTCTGCGGATATGCCGCATCTGTCTGCCGTCATTTCAAGTATCTGTCTGTTGAAGAACTTCACGCCGAGTTTCTCTGCCGCCAGTTTGCCTATATAGCTGCCTCCGCTGCCGTACTGTCTCTCGATCGTGATTATCGGTTTTTTCATTGGATTATCCCCCTTTGTTTTCTTGCGGTCCGGTCAGGATCAGTGCTGTGACTTCCGGTAAATCCTGTTTGGATGTCTGCTTCCGGGAGGCTTCCGCATAGCAGGCTGATGATAATGACCGCCGGTGCAGTCCTTATGACTGCATACAGTATTACATATCTGTTTCTGTATTTCTATTATACCACATTTTGCACATATTTCAAGCCGTTACCAACAAAAAAATATCGCTGATGTCGTATTTCTGCTTTTTAAACAATACATTGTTGAAAATGTTGTGCATTTTTACTTACATATTTACCGGATGTACCCCTGATCTCCGTGAGAAACACCGCTTGCACACAGATGATATCCCCCATGCCGGTACATACAGGTATTCCGGATACGTATAGGACAGACGCAGTACTGCCCCTTCCCTATACCCGTAAAGCTCCTTTTACCGCAGACAGTCACTCCGCACTCAGCGATCTATGATAAATAAATGTCATTTTTCTATTGACAGCTTGACGGAAAACAGATATAATAGTATCAGAGGGAAATTTTGCTTTTGCCGGATTTTCCTGACTGCCGACAGTGTATCTGCTATCGGCATATCAATGATCATTTATTAGGAGGTATAATATTATGTCACTGACAAAGAACCCTAACGTTCTCAAGTGGGTAGACGAGATGATCGCTCTCTGCAAGCCTGAGAAGGTGGTATGGATCGACGGATCACAGGAGCAGATCGACGCTCTCATCGAGGAAGTTACTTCACTTCCGGATGACAGCTGGGATAAGATGTATAAGCTCAACCCCGAGAAGTACCCCAACTGCCTCTATCACAGAACTCGTCCTAACGACGTTGCCCGTGTTGAAGACAGAACTTTCATCTGCTCAAAGGAGAAGTCCGGCGCAGGCCCTACAAACAACTGGATGGCTCCCGACGAGATGAAGGCTCTCCTCACTCCTATGTACGACGGCGTTATGAAGGGCAGAACAATGTACGTTATCCCTTACTCCATGGGACCGATCGGCTCTCCTCTCGCTAAGGTAGGCGTTGAGGTTACTGATTCTATCTACGTTGTTCTCAACATGAACATCATGACAAGAATGGGTAAGCAGGCTTTCGAGAACCTCGGAGATACCTCCGATGACTTTGTAAGAGGTCTTCACTCCAAGGCTGACGTTGATCCCGAGAAGAGATACATCGTTCAGTTCCCTGAGGAGAATACTATCTGGTCTATCAACTCCGCTTACGGCGGAAACGTTCTCCTCGGCAAGAAGTGCTTCGCTCTGCGTATCGCTTCATTCCAGGGCAAGAACGAGGCATGGATGGCTGAGCATATGCTGATCCTGGGCGTTAAGAAGCCCGACGGCGACGTTAAGTACATCACTGCTGCATTCCCCTCTGCCTGCGGCAAGACCAACCTGGCTATGCTTATTCCTCCCGAGGGATACAAGAAGG